>NZ_VSZV01000356.1:180433-242280 GCF_008919455.1 Rhizobium sp. PEPV16 | reverse complement strand
GCAGATCGTTCGGCATCACCCACATGCCGGCATTGATCAGCCCGACATTGCGCCCGGCACCGCCGAAGCCGATCTCTTTGGCCTCCAGCAGCACCACCTTCGACCCAGCCTCGGCAAGATGCAGGGCGGAAGAGAGGCCGGTGTAACCGCCGCCGACGATGACGACATCGGCCGACATCGCGCCGTCGAGAGGCGAGGTCGTCGGCGCTTCGGGCGCTGTCTTTTCCCAGAGGCCGTGGGAGCGCGGATCATTCAGCATGGCTCAGTCCGATCGGAGCGAAATCGCGGATACTCTAATGCAAAAAAGAAGGTGTTGAACCTGCCATTCACGCAACGGTCTTCAGCGGCAGGCCCGCAAGGCCCAGCGCGGCCAATGCCGAATCCAGCGATGCAGCCTGGCGTTCGGCGTAAAGTGCCAGCTCGTCCTGGACGGTAGCGCCGAGTGCTGCCTCGAAGGCGTCGCGGTTCGAGCGGGTCGCATAGTTCTGCTGCTGGTCGGTGCCGAGGTTCGACTGGAAGATGCCGGCCGCGCTGACGGGCAGGAAGTCTTCGTAGACGATCGGGGTGAAGGCGAGGTAACCCGAGGTGATCAGCGCCTCCGGATCGCCGGGCAGCGTGCTGCCGACTGCAGCGGCAATGCCCGCAGACGTCGCGGAATAGCGGAAGAAGGCGAGATCCGCCCTGCGCAGCTCATCCCAGCTGTCCGGCAGTGCCTTGAAACGTGCGGCGAGTTCGTCGTCGTAGGCGCCGGCCTTGGCGCCGCCGGCGCCGACCTGCACCTCACCACGAACCGAGGCAAGCAGCTGGTCATAGAGCGCCCGGCCCTTCGCCGTCAGCGCCACGCCGCGCTGTTCGATCTCGCCGAAGCGCGCGGTATGCCTGCCTTGAATCGCACCGTCATCATCGGAAAAGGCGATCGCTTCCTCCAGCGCCTTGAAACTCGTCTGTCGCAGCAGGATATCGCAATGACGGCGCGGCGGCCCTTCGATGACAGCCTTCGGCGTGATGCCGCGTTCCGGCATGCGGGCCTGGACTGCGTCGATATCGAGCGTGCGCGGCGTCAGATGGTTGATGTGCGGCCCCTTGAAGCTGACGACGTCGGCGATCAGCCGATGCGCATCGTGCAGCCGCTTGTAGGTATCGGCACTGACTGTCGCTTCGCCATGCCAGCGGAAGGTTTCAAGCGCCTCGGCGACGAATTCCGTCGCCTCCGTCTCGGTCAGGCCGCCCTTCTGCTCGTGGCGCTCGATCAGCGCGACCGCACGCGGCGTATAGATCCGCCGTTTTGCCAGAATGGCTTCGGCCTCGCCGCGCAGCCCTTCGTCCTCGATCAGTTCCAGTCGCAGCAGCGAGGTGAAGACACGGAACGGATTGACGTTGAGCGCTGCCTCGTCGATCGGCCGGAAGCTGGTGGAATGAACCGGCACGCCGGCGACCGAAAGATCGTAATAGCCAACCGGCTGCATGCCCATGACCGCAAACAGCCGGCGGATGGTGAAAAGCTCGTCGGCCGTGCCGAGCCGGATGGCGCCGTGGCGCTCGACATCGATGCGCTCCAGCTCGCCGGCGCGGGCCAGGCGATCGCGCAGGTCAGGATCATTCTTGAGGCAGCCGGCATTCACATCCGCCACCAGTTCGATCAGCGTGCCGTATTGCGGCACCTCCGCCCGGTACATCTGCGACATCGCCTCGGTAAACAGCGATCGGATGCGGTCTGGGGAAACGAAGGCTTGCGGCATTGGGAAACTCCGGCTCATTCCGTTTTTGCAGGATGAACCTCTTTACACGCGCCAGAAAGCGACAAGTATCGCTATTTTGGAAATAGCCCATTCTGAAATGGAATGATCATGCTGACGTCTAGACGTTTTCTGCCGTCGATTTCGCATCTCGCCGCCTTCGAGGCGGTTGCCCGCACCGGCAGCGTGACGGCAGCGGCGCGCGAACTCGATCTGACGCAGAGCGCCGTCAGCCGCCAGGTGAGCGCGCTGGAGGAGCAGCTTGGCGTCGAGCTCTTCCTGCGCGAACGCCAGACCATGCGGCTGACGCTTGCCGGCGACGGATATGCCCGCGAGATTCGTGAGGCGCTGCGGCGGATATCGAGCGCCTCGCTGAACCTGCGCGCCAATCCGCATGGCGGCACGCTCAATCTCGCCATCCTGCCGACCTTCGGCACACGCTGGCTGGCGCCGCGCCTCGGGCGCTTTCTCGCCGCCAATGCCGGCGTGACCATTAATCTGGTGACCCGGCTTTCCCCCTTCGATTTCCGCCTCGATTCGATCGACGCCGCCATCCATTTCGGCCACCCGCACTGGCCGGGCGCCGAACTCGCGCTTCTGATGTCGGAGCGCACGGTGCCGGCCTGCAGTCCGGATTTTCTGAAGCGATACGCGATCAAAACACCGGAGGATCTGCTCGCCGTTCCGCTGCTGCACCTGACGACGCGTCCTGACGCCTGGGAGCAATGGTTCGCCGGCAACGGTGTTTCTTTCGAAAGCGTGCACGGCATGCTCTTCGACCAGTTCGCCACGGCGGCGCAGGCGGCAATCGCCGGCCTTGGCGTCGCCCTGCTGCCGACATTCCTGATGCAGGAGGAAATCAGGCGCGGCGATCTCGTCGCCGCTGTCGATCGTGAAATGGAGAGCCGCGAGCGCTATTATCTCGCCTTTCCGCCCGAGCGTGCCGACTATGCGCCGCTTGCCGCCTTTCGTGACTGGATCGTCGCAGAAGCCACCGCCAATCCGACTGCGTGACGAACGGCTTGCATCGGCATGGCGCTTTCGACCATTATGCGCGCCAAACAACTTTGCAGGAAATTTCCATGAAGCCGATCTTCGTCCAGCTCCAATGTGCACCCGGCAAGACCTACGAGGTCGCCGACGCCATCTACCAGACCGAACTGGTCTCGGAGCTCTATTCGACCAGCGGCGACTACGATCTGCTGCTGAAGGTCTATATCGAGGAAGGCCAGGATATCGGCAAATTCGTCAACGACAACATCGCCAATATTCCCGGCATCGTCCGTTCGCTGACGACGCTGACCTTCAAGGCCTTCTGAAGCAATTCCAGCAAAAGTGCGCAGCGGTTTTGCGTCCGGAATTGCGTGAAAACAAAAGAGATAGAGCGTTTCCGTGATTCGAGAAAAGAGGAAACGCTCTGAATTCCCGTCAGACGCGGTTAACCTTTTTGGCGAAGATTGGCCTTCGCAAGCGGTCTCTTAAACCGTGCCTTAACGCCGGACATATCTGGTCGTTGCTGTGTTAAGAGCCCGCATCAATACGGGCCGGCGTGCAGCGATAGGTGGAAAATGTCGATTATCGAGGCAGATAGGGTACGCGAAAGCCCGCAGTTGGGAACAGGCCCGCTGATCGTCCATGTCGTGCGCCAGTTCCTGCCCAACCGCGGCGGATTGGAAGACGTCGTCGCCAATCTCGCCCGCCAGACCGTGCGCCGCGGTTACCGCGTGCGCGTCGTCACGCTGGATTCGCTCTTCACCGCGCCTGAAGACAAGCTGCCGCGTCGCGAAGATATCGACGGCATCGAGGTGGTGCGCATTCCCTGGTTGGGCACCAGCCGCTATCCTCTGGCACCGCAGGTTTTCCGCTATCTCGCCGATGCCGATCTCGTGCATGTCCATGCCATCGACTTTTTCTTCGACGCGCTCGCCTGGGGCCGGCTGCTGCACGGCAAGCCGATGATCGTCACCACCCATGGCGGCTTCTTCCACACGCGGAAATACGCGACGATCAAGAAGATCTGGTTCCGGACATTGACGCGTGCTTCGGCGATGGCCTACCGCCGCGTCGTCTGCTGCAGCGCCTCCGACCTCAAGCAGTTTTCCGAGATCGTGCCCGACAGCCTGCTGATCGAAAACGGCGCCGATATCGGCAAATTCGCCGACACCGCTTCGCGCCGGGCAAAGCGCCGCATCGTCACGATCGGCCGGTTCTCGGTGAACAAGCGCATCGACCATCTGCTCGATGCGATGGCCGCGCTGAAGACCCGCGACCCGGAATGGCATCTCGACATCGTCGGCGCCGAATCCGACCTGGACCGGGCGGATGTCGAAGGCGCAATCGAAAGCCGCCATCTTTCCGGCCGCGTCACCCTGCATGTGTCGCCCGACAACGACACCATCCGGCGCGTCATCGCAGAAGCCTCGATTTTCGCCTCCGCCTCGGAATATGAAGGGTTCGGCCTGGTGGCGCTGGAGGCGATGAGCGCCGGTCTCCTGCCGGTGCTGAACGCCAACGATGCCTTTGCGACGCTTGCCGCCCGGCATCCCGCTCTCATGCTTGCCGATTTCACCAATTCTGAGACCGCCGCCACGGCGCTCGAAACGGCCTATGAACACCTTTGGCGCCAACCGGACACCGTTCGAACAGAGCTTCTCGACGCCGCCCGCGGCTATTCCTGGGATATCGTCGCCGGACGCTATATCGATCTCTACAGATCGCTTGATGTCGTCGCCGCGGAAAGCATCTGATCCCGTCTTCCTGCCGCATAAGCTACAGCATTGCGCGTGTGAAACGACGCGGCGCTGTAGCATCGCCGGTTATGCTTTCGCCAGACGGATGATCTCGTCGAGCACGAATTTACGCGATTGCGGCGGCGTCAGATTGTGATCGGCATCCGGCAGCATCAGCAGCCGCACGTTCGGATAGCGGGAAAGCCTGGCGCCGCGCGGTCCGAAGTGGAAATAGACGTGGTCGAGCCCGACATCGGCCTCGCTGTAGATCAGTGTCAGCGGTACCTTACGCTTACCGAACAGCGCGAATGAGTGCCGGACCTCGCGGGCGATATGGCGCCGGTCGGGAAGCAGCTCGAGCAGCGGCGCGATCCACGGCGACAGCCGGCGGCCGGCGGCGATGACGATGTTCTGCAGCGCCGCAACGACGTCGACCTGGCCGCGCAGCAGCCGCTTCAGCGTGTCGAGTCGCGCCAGGCGCTGGCTGTAATCATCAAGGCTACGCGGGACCGAGACGACATGCTCCCGGCGAACCGGCACGTCGGGATCCCAGTAATAGACGAACGGATTGATCGACACGACTGCCTTCAGCCGTTCGTCGGCGACGCCGGCGCGGAAGGCGACATAGCCGCCGCTGCATCGGCCGGCGACCATGACGGGACCGGCGACGACGTTTTCGAGTAGATCGAGCGCGGCGACAGCATCTGCGGTCTGCGTATCCGAATAAAGCACCTGTTCCGGCGCATCCGGCCGCGGCGGGCTGTCGCCGACATTGGCGGAATCAAAGCGCAGCGAAACGACGCCTTGGCGGGCAAGCTCGCGCGCCATATCAACCGTCGTGCGTCCCCAGCCGGCATGCCGGTCATAGGCCGTCGACAGGAAGAGCACGGCATTGCCCTTGATCTCGCCGAGCGGCCGGCTGACGACGCCGACCAGATGGTTATGGCTTCCGAAACGGACCGGCGTTTCCTCAAAACCTTCGCCGGCAAGCGGCGGGTTGTCGATCGCTGCCGGCGAATGGGCGGCGGATGTTTCCGTCGTCGTCGCCTCCAGCCAAGCCGTCAGCAGCGCCACGACAGCCATCGGCGTCTTGGCAAACAGCGGATTGGTGGCGAGCTCGTCATAACCTTCGAAAGCCTTCTGCTCGACATCGGCGCCAAGCGCCTTCAGCGCATCGGCAAAACCGGTATCCTCGGCCTTGGCAGGACGTTCGAGGATCAGATAGCGGGGGGCTGCGATCCCCTGCGGCGAGGCGATGCTGAGCTTGCCGAGCTCGGCAGCGATCTCTTCGGGCATGACGAGCCCGGCGATCTGCACCTTGTCGGTCTGGACATGCTCCTTGCCGAGGCCGAGATCGGCATCGATGATCTTGGACCACATGTTGAGTTCGCGTAGATAGGCTCTGCCGCTCAGCACCGGCGCCAGCATGACGAGGCTGTCGACGCCGTCGATCGAGGAACCGACGCGATGGGCAAGGGTCGCGCCGAGGCCTTGGGCGATGAGGATGACGCGGTCGCAGCCGCTCAGTGATTTCAGCTCGGCGGTGGCCGCACGGATCGAGTTTTCCCAGGTTTCCAGCCTTGCCGGCAGCGCGGCGAAATCGAGCGCGTCACCGGTGCCGCGATAGTCGAAGCGCAGGCTCGCCACGCCGATATCGGAGAAATGCTCGGCCGCGACGCGGAAGAATTTCCGGCTGCACATCTCCTCGAAACCCCAGGGACTGACGAAGAGCACGGCGGCCGAACGTTTCTTGGCGAGAGGATTCTCAGGCATGAACAGCCCGATCGTGCCGTCGAAGACGACAGGCAGGGCGGCACTCCGTCCCGCGCCTTCTGCCGGCTCGAGCGAGAATTCACCAGGCGCGACCTTGGCGCGATCGGGATCGCCGGGAAGCCGCGGCGCGATGAAATTGATCGCATGGCCGACCGGCCGGCGCAGCAGGGACGGCATCTTCTCGAGAATGGAGCGCATGACTTCGACATCCTCGCCCGGCACGGCGCGCAGCACCCGCAGTGCTGCGAAATAGCAGAATGCGCCGACGATGATCGCGCCGACGAGGCCGAGCGGACCCTGGACGAATTCCAGGACGGAAATCGCGCCGCAAGCACAGAGCACGGAGGCGAGTGTCACCTTCGTCAGGCTCGCGTAGAGACCCGAAAGCTGGGATCCGAATCCTGTCTGTCTGATCATCATCACCGACATCGCAACGAATACGAAGATGCGCACGAGTGCGGCACCCTCGGCAGCAAGCCTAGGTATGATCAGTAAACAACCCGCTACCATCAGTAGGCCACCTATTACACTGATGTTCAGGCGAGAGCGGGCCCTGTCCATCGACAGCAGGTAGAGGCTGAGGATCTGCATGAAGGTATAGGCAGGAGCAACAAGCGCAAGCAGCGCCACCACCGTCCCGCTGCGGCGGAACGCTTCGCCGAACACCACAAGCACCAGTTCGCTGGAGATCGCGGCAAGCCCGAGGCTCATCGGCAGCACGATATAGGCCATGCTGCGGGTAACGGCGGTGAAGACCTCGACCGGCAATGTCGAATCGTCGCTGCTGTGCCGCCGCTCGGAATAATAGGGCAGCAGGCTGCCGGTCATCTGGATCGGCAGTTGCAGCGCGATATTCGCAATCGACAGGCCGACGGCATAATAGCCGACCATCTCTACCGACCAGAACTGCTGAAGGAACAGCAACTCGAGGCGGTTTAGGAAAATGGAATCGATGATGAACTGGATCGACAGGATGACGGAGGAGGAGGCGAGATATTTCAGCGAGACCCCGCACCAGTCGCGCCGCGCCAGAAGGATCGGCAGGGTGGCGAAAAACAGCACGAGCTGGCCGAGCGCATAACCGACGAGAACGCCCTCGACGCCGTAGAAAACGGCGCCGACGGCAACGCCGGCAAGCTGCACGATCGAGACGGCGACCGTCAGCTTAAAGAAGGCGCCCAGCTTCTTTTCGCCGATCAGGTAGAATTTGACGAAGGATCCGATCGCCTGGATGAAGAACAGCACCCCCGTGACTAGGGCGACGGATGGCGCGGTGTCGGCCCAGTGCATCTTTTCGGAAGTCAGGAAGAACAGCGCGTAGAGCGCCAGCAGCACGACGGTCGAGAACATCATGAAGCTGACGAGGATGGCGGCAAAACCCCGGCGGCGGCGCGCGTCGAAGCCTTCCGCCGAAAGTTGCGGCAAGGTCTTCAGCAGCGTGATGCTGGAGCCGAGCTCGGCGATCGAGGCGCCGGTCACCACCAGCCAGAGCGAGAAGGCGACGATGCCGTTGGCTTCCGGCCCGAGCAGCCGCGCGGTTATGATCGATGAAACAAAGCCCGTCAGAAGCAGCAGCATGCCTGCCGCTGCGTTCATCACCGAGTTTGCGATAATACCCTTCGACATCTGTCCATCCGTCAGGATCGGCCTAAAGCGCGTCGCGATCTTCAGATCGCTCCTCGCACTTTAGGTTTTTGTTTTTACGCATGTCGTTATCGCAAAACCGCTGCACACTTTTGCGCGACATGCTCTAAAGCCGCATACCCGCCATCTCTAATGCGAAAATGTTAAAATAAAGCGGAGTGACACCTTAGCTGGCCTGCATCGCCGCCAGCGTCTGAAGCGCCTTCTCGTAGCTGTTTTCCGCGAGGTAACGCAGCAGGAACTCTCGCGCCTTCTCGGCCTTCTCTCGTGCACGCTCGGGTGTGCGGAAGATATCTTGCAGGTGCGCGGCGGCTGCTTCTGGAGAGGGATCGGCCCAGACCGCGCCTTCGAGCCCGGCAAATTCGGGATGGGTATCGACCACCGGAATGAGGGGAGAGGCAACCGGCCAGCTGTTGTCGGGATCGCAGAAATCCACCGTGCCCGACCAGGCCGTGGAAATGACAGGCGTACGCTGCATGATCGCCTCGGCCACCGTCAGCCCGAAACCCTCGGAACGATGCAGTGAAAGATAGGCGTCTGAACAGCGGATGAGGCCATTAATATCGGAGTCCGACATCCTGTCGGTGACGATCCTGATCCGGGTATTACCCGCGACCGAGGCGACCAATTCGCGAAGGCCCTCGTCATTGTTGATGTCGCCACTGGCCTTCATCAACAGGAAGGCGCTGGGGCAATCGGCGGCAAATATCCTGAAGGCCTCGATGACGGCCTGCGGATTCTTCCGGTTGATCGAGGAGCCGGTGCTGAAGATGAAGCTGACGAGAAAGGCGTCTTCATCGATGCCGAATTTCTGACGCATGCCTTCCGTCGCCGGCTTCTCGGTGACAGGATGCGGAACGACGATGACCGGTGCCGCAGTGAGGGGCGCTATCGCCCGCCTCGTGAATTCCGACGGCACGAAGACGGCATTCATGTAATGCATCGCATTGCGCCACTCGGCCGGCACGACTTCGAGCTCCCAGGCGAAATAGCCGATGTTGAAGGCGCGGGTGAAATTGGCAACGCCCTTCTTCAGGATGGCGCGCGGCAGCATCGGCGGATTGAGATGCCAGATCCGGCTCCCCGCGGGTTCGGTGGAGAGATGTGACGGCATCCATCCGGCAAAGGAATTCTCGTCTGGATGCGTGCTGACGTCGGAGAGCGAAATCGCCCGCCCAGCCTCCGATAGAGCGCCGGCGCAGAGCCTTGCCGATTCGCCGACGCCGACCGCCATCGAGAGATAGCCGACGATTTCCACCGGCCTGCGCGGATTGAAGGCAAGACGCGACCGCGGGATCAGCCGCTGCAGGACATGGGCGCGCAGAAAGCGGTATATCGTTCTCAAATCACGGTCTTTCCCAATGAATCGGCATCATCCTTCGCAGCGGCGTCAGCCCTCGATTGCGACGCGATGCAAACTGCCTAGACTTCTGATTTCACCCGCAGGCGGAATATCGCTTTTCACGCCGGACAGCGCGTGGAGCTTCACGCGCCGCATCGCGCCGGGGGCAAGGTGGAACCAGTCGTCGTTGGCCCGATAGCCTTCGACGTCGATATGCACCGATTGCGCCAGCCGGTCGGTCCTGAGATCAACGAACCAATCGTCGCCGTCTCTGGTGAATGATGCTTCGATACCTGCTTCATGCAACGCCTTCCCCCGTCCGCACGGGAAGTGGAAGCTCTCGGCGAGAATGGCACCGTCCGCCAGCGAGCGCAGGCGCGCCACACTGGCATCATGCGCCGGCGGCCCGAAACGGAAAGCATAGGTCGTGTCGAAGAAGGCGCCGAACAGCGCGGTGCAGGCAAGGCGCTCCGTGTCTCTTGCCGCCAGCTTGAAGGCCCTGCTGCCGCTGACGACCTGCTGTTTTCCGCCGCGCAGGCAGACGACCTCGAGCTCGACGTCGAGCACGGCATCCGTCTCGTTGACGACATGCACGTCGAGACCGTTCGTTCCCTCGTCGGTGAAGACCACTTGCACCGGCCGGAATGCACGGCGCATCGCATACCAGACCGGCTTCGGCTCGCCGGTGGAATCGATCACCCCCCAGCCGGGGCCGGGCAGCAGGTCCTGCAGCGTCCAGACGAGCGCGCCGTTGCAGGCAGAACCCTTGCGCCGCCATTCGGCAAAAGTCTCCTCGATCATCTCGCCGGTAACGGCGCGGGAGAGATCGAGATAGCGTTCGGGATCTTCGCGGCGCAGATGGGCCGGATCGAAACCGTAGAGAAGCTGCAGGTAAAAGTCGCGAACATCCTCGAAATCCCACGATGCGCTGCGGTCGCGGGGCACGCGGGCCTTCCACAGCGGGCTGTGGACGGCGGGCACATCGAGATGACGCTGCAGCGTCCTTTGCTGCGGCACATGCGCGAAGGCGAGGCATTCGGAAGCAAAACGCACATCGGCGCGGCGCGCATCGGCAATCGGTCGCATATAGGCGCCGACGCCGTAATAATGCGCAATGCCGGCATTGGGCGAAAAGGGCATCGCTCCGCCATGCGGCGAGTTCGGCACATAGGGCACGTCGGGGCGCATGCGCGCGACGACCGCCGGAATGATTTCATCGGTGACCGGTCCGCTCCAGAATTCCGCCGGCAGACCGAGCATTGCAGCCTGCTGGTGGATTTCGCTGCCGCCACAGAGCACGGCCAGCGAAGGCGATGCCTGCACGCCGTGCAGAAATTCCTCGACCTCCGCATGCACGTGACCGAGAAAAGCCTTGTCGTTGCGCGGATAATCGAAATTGGCGAACATGAAATCCTGCCAGACGAGCAGACCGAGCTCGTCGCAGAGCGTGAAGAAATCAGGCGTTTCGTAGGCCATGGTGCCGCCGATGCGGATCATGTTCATGCCGGCTGCAGCGGCAAGCCGCAGGAACGGCTCATAATCCGCCCGCCCGCCCGGCAATCGCGCGATATCGGCGGTCGTCCACACCGCGCCGCGGCAGAAGATGCGTTCGCCGTTGACGAGGAGCGCGAAGTCATCGCCATCAGCACCACGGTCGACGTCGATACGTCGAAAGCCGGTCCTGCCGAGCGGATATTCCACGCCGTCGGAAACCAGCGTCAGCGCGTAGAGACGCGGAGCGCCATGCGTATGCGGCCACCATGCCTCGATGTCGGAAAGCTTGAGGATAGCCGAGTAATGACTGTCACCGACCTTCTCGAAGGCCTGCTCCATTCCGCCGCAGCGCAGCAGCATCGCCGGATCCTCGGCATTGCTATGGAGGGAAACGCTGAGACGGCCGACGCCACTCTCCTCCAATACGGCGCGGATGGAGACATTGTCGATCGAGATCGGATGACGCCGCACCATCGAAATCGCCCGCCATGGCCCGACGGCATGGATATCGGGGCACCAGCCGGGCATATGACCGAGCAGCGTCGTGCGGAAATTCTTCAAGCCCGCCGGCGTGATCATCTGCGGCCGCCAGCGCGCGCGCGGTCCTGGCTCCGACAGGCGGGGGCCGAGCGCCCGGAAGCACAGTGCCAGTTCGTCGCCGCCCGAAAGCGTCACCGGAATCTCGTGCGCCGTGAACATGCTCTCGGAAAACAGGATTTCCTGGCCGTTCAGGAAGACATGGCAGAGCGTCGCCAGCCCTTCGAAACGCAGGATCGCGTCGCCGGGCTCGGCATCGAAAAGCCGGCAGAGATACCAGGCATCCCGCGTGTTCAGCGGCTCGGGATTTTCACGGTCGAAGAGCCCGGCTTTTTCAAGCGCTGCGGCGACGGTGCCGGGAACGGGTGCGGGAATGAGCTGTGCGGAGAGCGGGATGTCATGCGGCACGGCGCAGGCGCCCGGCTCCGTCAGGATCAGGTTCCAGCCTTCGGAAAGTAGACTTTCCTCGGCACCGATGCTCGCCAAACGCCCCCGCATGGTCAGATCTCCGGCCTCAGATTCGCCCCGCAAGCGACGCCATCATGGAATCCCATGCATCGGCGGCCGGATCAAGTGCTGCCTGCAACGGCTCGAACTTCCTGCGGGTGACCGCGCGGGCAAGCTGGAACTGCACGGATTTCGCCACCTCCGAAATGCGCCTGGCATGCTCGGCAGCAGCCGCGAATTCATCCGGGGAGAGCCAGGTGAGATGATCGGCCGCCAGCTCGAAATTGGCGCCAACCTGGCGAAGCGTGTTGAAGGCGTATTTATGGAAGAAGCCGAACGGCCGTTCCGCCACCGCCTCGACCTGTTGCGGAAAAACGCTTGCAAAGGCGCGGATCGGGTTTTCGCGGGGACGCCTGATGAAGTGAAAGCCGGCAAGCCGCCGCGCGGTCGAACGCAGATGCGCTTCATCAGCCGGTCTTTCCGGGAATCGGGCAAATTCCGTGTAGGGCAGGAACGGCGGGTCGTTTTCCGTCAGATGCAGCTGGAACAGTCCGTCGAAATCCTCGCCTTCGAGACGGAAATAACCGGCATTATGGAAATAATCGACGCGCTTGGCCGCAACGTCCAGCCGGTTGATCGCAACCGTCGTCTTGCCGTGCTCCTGCCGGTAGGCGGTGCCGCGTGTATCCGGCATGTAGAAGGAATCCATTTCGATCAGGCAGAGACGGCCCCGCGCGATCTGCACCTCGACATGGCGTTCGACACGGTCGTAAATGGCAAGCTCGGTCGCACGAATGCCGTAGAGGGCTTCGAGATCCTCGAGCGGCACTTTGAAGAAGGTGAACTGATCGCCCTCGAAATCCTGCGTCAGGGTAAAACCCAGCATCGCCTCCGGCGCAACGCCTGATGTCGCCAGCACCTCGATCCAGAGATCGACATAGCAATTGGTTTCCGGCCAGGCGCGCTCGCCGGAATGCAGCGCATGCGCCCGGTAGGTTTCCGGGTCGATTCCCGAAAATACCCCCGAAAATGCCGATACCATCGATTTGCTCAGCCCCACAGCGCTTTCCGGACGCTGACCGGCCATTGCTTCACATCTAGTCCGTGATGATGGAAGAGGGCAAGGGCGATGCGCTCCAGTCCGAAGCCGACGCAGGCGGTGTGCGCGACACTGCCGTCCTCGAGATTGAGACCCCACTTCGTGCCGAAGGCATCCTGATGGTAGTTGAAGCTCATGCAGGCGGTCGGATTGGCGGCCGAGGTGATCGGGATCAGAAGCTCGAACTTCAGGTTCTGGTCGCGCTGATTATTGGCGAGCATCTTGCCGGCGCGGCCGAAGAACGGATCATTGGCAACGTCGATCGTCACCTCGAGGCCGACTGCCTTCATCATCTCGACGCCGCGATCCATCCAGCGCTGGCGGAAATCCGTGACGTGCAGCTCGGTGCCCATGCAGACATATTCACGCATGCGGAACAGCTGCTGGCGGGCCGGATCTTTCGACGGCTCATGGCGGAAGCAATAGGATTGCAGGTCGAAGAGGCCGCCCGTCTTTGGCAGGTTGCCGCGCTTGGCGATCGTCGGATAGAGCGGATAGCAGGCAGCCGGCGTCAGCACGATGTCGGTCGCCTCCTGCCCCTTGGTCCAGTCTTCGCCGACTTCCATGCATTGCAGCAGGCTGACATGATCGAGCTCGCTGCCGCAGAAGCTGTGCACCGTGCCGGCGAGCTGCGGGAAGCTCTTCATGTAGCCGCTCTTCTCGAAGAAGGCGCGGTTCATGCCGGGCGGAAAGCGCATGGCTTCGGCACCATCGGCGCCGCCGAACGTGTCGATCAGGCGCTCGAAGGCAGCGATCACGTCTTCGAACTGGCCGCTACGGCCATAGAGCCCGTCGATGCCGGTATCGATCAGCAGACCGGATTCGAAAAGCCGGTCCAGAAACGAGGTCTGCATATCCATGACTGTCACCCCAGTAGGCTAGTGTCCTGCTTATGGACAAGAAGCATGCTCGACGTATTGCCGAGGATGCGGTCATTCGAAATCATGAGCTGTGCGGAATGCGCGTCGCGCAGATGGCGTCCGAGGCTGAAGGGCGTGCCGTTCTTGTAGCCCATGATGCCGCAGATCAGCATGGCATGGTTGACGATCTCCAGGATCGTCTCCGAAGACGCGATCTTGACGTTGTTCATCGCCACCGCAAAGCCCATCGAGGACAGCCTGTCCACGTCGGCCTTAGCATCCTCATAGGCCTTGAGACCGGCAACCACGTTGGATTTCACCATCTGCAGCAGGGTCGAAACCTCGGCGAGGCGCAACGCGCCCGGCGGCTGGGCATCCGGCGCCTTGCGGGCGGCAGCACGCACGAAAGCCTGGGCGCGCACAACGGCGTCGACGGCGATGCCGTACCAGACGCCACTCCATAAGAGGTGCGAGGAAGCAAGCATGGATTGCGCCGCGATCTCCGCGAAAGGCTTCGGCAGGATCTGGCAAGCCGGCGCTTCGCCCTTGAACAGGAAGCCGTCCGAGCAGGTGCCGCGCATGCCGAGCGTATTCCAGACATGCGTTTTCTCGAGCGTGTACTGGTCCTTGAGGAAGGCAGTCAGCACCTGATCGGAGGAAGCCGCCTGCGCGTGGGCACGCGAAGTGATAAGGATGGCGTCGGCATGCGAGCCATAGGAAATGACGGTCGCATCCTTTTCGAGGCGGCAGGTATCGCCATCGACCTCGACCGCGCAGATGCTATTGCGCAGATTTCCGCCGATACCGCCTTCGGTGGTGGCGGATGCGATCAGCAGTTGTTCGGCGGCGATGCGGCGCATGAAACCACGATGCCATTCGCTGTCGGCGCCATGTTCGACGAGGCTCGACAGCTTGATGTGGTGCATGGCGAAGACCATGGCGCTTGCAGCGCAAGCCTGACCGAGCATCGAGCACAATTCGGCGATCTCGGTGATCGAGGCGGATTCGCCGCCGAGATGGCGCGGCACCTGGATGCCGAGCAGCCTTTCGGCCTTCATCGCATCGACGGCTTCCCGGGGGAAACGGGCCTCGGCATCAACGGTATCCGCGTGCTTCGCCGCGATTTCGGCGACGCGGGCCACCCTTGTGACAAGACCGTCCTGCATGATCTTGACGGGGAAATTCATCAGGCGACCTTCCGGCTGTCCCGGATGAGATCGACGGTCCTGGCGATGGCCGAGATGCTCGCGAAGGATTTGCGATTCAGGAGATTGTCGGGAAATTCGATGTCGAAGGCCTCTTCGAGGCCCAGCATCAACTGCACAGAAGCAAAGGACGTCAAACCTGCCGCATAAAGATCGGCGTCGTCGGCGACCTGGTCGATCGACCCAGGAAGCTTGCCGAATTTGGCTACGAGGTCGCGGATTGCCTTATTCATCCCATCACTCCAAGATTCTCATGATCCCGAACCGGCGTTCATCGCCTTGTCATGAGCGTTCTTTTAGTGCGGAAAACAGAACATTCCGCTAATTTATTGAGTTAAATATGACTGAGGCTCACAGTTAGGATTTTAGCGATCATTCCCGCACCGTCGTAAACAACCAGCTTAAATCAATGACTTAAGGTAATTTCGATACTGCGACACACTCTGGTTTCTGGCGTGGAGAGTACAGAAATGACACGCAAACGCCGCGTTTTGTCTCAATCGGCCGGCGGATAGGAATGCTCACCGCCGCGATAATCGGTGACGGAATAACATCCGTCGCCTGTCGCCCGCATCGCGCTTCCGCTGATGACGGCCTTGCCGTGACCGCCTGGGATATCGAGGATGTAGGCCGGCTGGCAGAGACCGGAAATCCGGCCGCGCAACCCCGCGACGATCTCCTGCCCCTCGTCGATCGTCACCCTGAAATGACTGGTGCCGGGCGCCAGATCCGGATGATGGAGGTAATAGGGTTTGACGCGGATTTCGACGAAGGCCTTCATCAGCTTCGCCAGCACGTCTGGATCGTCGTTGACACCCTTGAGCAGCACCGACTGGCTGACCATGGCGATGCCGGCATCGACGAGGCGGCCGCAGGCGGCCCGCGCTTCCGGCGTCAGTTCGCGCGGATGGTTGGCGTGCAGCGCCACATACACCGTCTTGCCGCTCGCCTTCAGCGCGGCGATCAGCGCCGCATCGATCTTCTCGGGGTCGACGACCGGAACACGCGTGTGGAACCTGATGATCTTCACATGCGCGATGCCGGCAAGCGCCTCCATGATCTCGCCGAGCCGGCGCGGAGAAAGCACCAGCGGATCGCCGCCGGTGAGGATGACTTCCCAGATCCCCTCGTGACCGCGGATATAATCGAAAGCGGCCTGCATCGCTGCGGCATCGAGCGTGCCGAGGCCCTGCGGCCCCACCATTTCGCGCCGGAAGCAGAAGCGGCAATAGACCGGGCAGACATGCACGGCCTTGAGCAAGACACGATCGGGATAGCGGTGAACGATGCCTTCGACGGGGCTGTGGGCATGATCGCCGATCGGATCGGCACGTTCTTCCGGGGCGATCGTAAGTTCGGCTGCATCGGGCACGAATTGCCGTGCGATCGGATCATCGGGATCGGCTCGATCAATGAGCTTGCTGATGCCAGGCGTCAGCGCAACCGCGTAACGCGCCGCCACCTCCTCGAGCGCTGCGCGATCGGCAGACGCGACCAGCCCCGCCTTCACAAGATCGTCGACGCTCTTGATCTGTTTGACGACATTCATCTTCCATACTCCGCCACCGGCGCCCAGAGCACCTGGTCGATGCGCGATGCTCCCGTCGCCAGCATCACCAGCCGGTCGAAGCCGAGCGCGATACCGCTTGCCTCAGGCATCAGCGACAGCGCGGCGAGGAAATCATCGTCGATCGGATAGGTCTCGCCGTAGACCCGCGCCTTCTCGGCCATCTCGATCTCGAACCGTCGCCGCTGTTCGGCAGCGTTGGTCAGTTCGCCGAAGCCGTTCGCAAGCTCGACGCCGCAGGCATAGAGCTCGAAACGTTCGGCAACTCTGGAGTCGCGTGCCGAGGGACGGGCAAGGGCTGCCTCCGAGACCGGATATTCGTCGAGGATGGTGATGCGGCCGAAACCGAGATGCGGCTCGATCTTTTCGACCAGCACCCGGCTGAAGAGATCGGCCCAGCCGTCGTCATCGGCAACACGCATGCCGACGCGCTTCATCTCCCTCGCCAGATGGTCGCGGTCGGTCGAACCGTCGGCTGCGACCGAGGCGAGAAGATCGATTCCGGCATGACGCTCGAACGCTTCGGCAACGCTGATCCGCTCCGGCCCGGCGAAGGGATCGCTCTCGGCGCCGCGATAGGCAAGCTTCCCGGTCTTCGCCGTCTCAGTCGCCAGCGCCAGGATCCGCACGCAATCCATCATCAGGCTTTCGTAGCCTTCGCCGGCCCGGTACCATTCGAGCATGGTGAACTCGGGATGGTGCAGCGGCCCGCGCTCGCGATTGCGATAGACATGCGCAAAACACGAGATGCGCTCCTCGCCAGCCGCAAGCAGCTTCTTGCAGGCAAATTCCGGCGAGGTGTGCAGGTAGAACGGCGCCTTTTGCCCATCCGTCGTCAGTGCTTCCGTCGCGAAGGCATGCAGATGCGCCTCGTTGCCGGGGGAGACCTGCAGCACCGCGGTATCCACCTCGATGAAATCCTCGCGCGCGAAAAACCCGCGCAACGCCGCCTGGATCGCATTGCGTCCGATCAGGAACGGACGGCGGTCGGCATGCACGGACGGGGTCCACCAGGGGGACGCTTTCGCCGAAGAGTTCATTCCAAGCTTTCTTCGCCGGAGAGGCCGGTATGGGGGGTGGCTATTTCCCGGATTTTAGGTTAGTTGCGCCCCAAAGAAAAACATTTGCGTCTTCGGAGCGTCTCGACAGTCATCTACGACGCCGAAAGCCGAGTTACAAGGAAGTCTTATGGTCAAGGTCATCGCCTCTTCGGTCCGCAAGGGCAACGTTCTCGATGTCGACGGCAAGCTCTATGTCGTTCTCACCGCCCAGAACTTTCATCCGGGCAAGGGCACGCCGGTCACCCAGGTCGACATGCGCCGCATCGTCGACGGCGTGAAGGTTTCCGAGCGCTGGCGCACCACCGAACAGGTCGAGCGCGCCTTCGTCGAGGACGTGAACCATCAATTCCTCTACGAGGACGGCGAAGGCTTTCACTTCATGAACCCTCAAAACTACGATCAGGTCGTCGTCGATGTCGACACGATGGGGGACGACAAGGCTTATCTGCAGGAAGGCATGACCTGCGTTCTGTCAATGCATGAAGGCATTGCGCTGGCGATCCAGATGCCGCGCCACGTCACGCTCGAAATCATGGAGACGGAACCGGTCGTCAAGGGCCAGACGGCTTCGTCTTCCTACAAGCCGGCCATACTGTCGAACGGCGTGCGCGCCATGGTGCCGCCGCACATCAATGCCGGCACCCGCGTCGTCATCGCGACGGAAGACAATTCCTACGTTGAACGCGCCAAGGACTGATCCTGGTTTCAGCCTACCGAAGAGGCCGGCTCACGCCGGCCTTTTTTGTATCCGCCGCCTTTAGAGCAATTCCTTGCCTAATGGTAGACTCCAAGTTGTCAAGGCGCGCAGATCGTGGCCCTTGATTGCACAATATCGAACTGTTGACCAGTCGGTACCGGTCCCCCGGCCTCATGCCCTGATCACGCTCCGAGCAATCGGCCCGCTATAGCGATTCGCTTGTCTATCTCTCCTGACGTGTCTTTCGGGCGCTCCACATATTTCACGAATGCCTCAACAGCGTCCTTGAGCGTCGATGCGGAAACGAACGAACGAGACCGCCTGGCTTCGGCAATGATCAACGCGATGTTGAGGTCGGGGTCCATGAGTTGCTCCACAGAGTACCCCTTCCCCAGTCCCGCTGTCTGATTGCATTGGAAAAGTCCGAAGCTCTTTTCCGGAGGATCGGATGCCGCCCTGGGATTTAAGCCAGACTCCCTTATCCCGTTTGCCAACGCCGCCACCAGCTGATGTCGCGTGTTGAAACCCGCTCGCTTGAACCTATCGACAATCAAATCACCGTATCGCTGGAACTCCGCCTTGACCTCAGCCTTCGTCATGTCGAAGGCACCGGCCGCTCCAAACGGAAGAGCCTCGGCCAGCATTCGTATCGCCGAAATTTCCGTCACGGCAAACGACTTCTGCGAGACCTGATCGTCCTGATTGCCTCCGAGCAACTCCACTTTCCGGTTTTCCGCGAACTTCTCGAAGAACGCGACGTGCCCGCTTGTCTTGGGATCCTGGGGCTTTAGAACGACAACCGCGCCCAACGGAATATCTGACGCACCAAGCGGAAAACTGCGGTTACCCCAAGTCTTCCAGTTCGCCGCGCGGGCTGGCCCGTCAGGCAGGCTTGCTCCTGAAGTCTTCACGCAGAAGCCAACGAAGGCCCCGCACCAATGTGGTACCTTGCTGTTTATATTTCCGAATCTGATTGCGTCGAAATATACCGGAATCCGGTCTGCGTTCACCGTTTCACTTACGGGCCGCGCCAGTTCAGATCGCGCAATCGTCAACCATGGAGGAACGCCCCCCTCGGCCTTAGGCAACTCGTCAGCCGCCAGGGTTTTAATACGGTCGAATGCGGAGTCGAGCAGACGGGCGAGCACTTCAGAGACGTTCTTGAGGAACGCGGAAACCGTCGTGTCTGATTTCGTTCCAGCGAGGCCCGATCGCGACGACAGGGCAGAAATAGTCGCGTTCGTGAGGCCGAACTGAGCCAACGTTTGCGACTTGTCCAACGCTGGATCGGATAGAGCCACGGCTGTGCTTAGATCGATGAGGTAAGCGAGAAAGAGATCCAGATAACTCGGGACATCGACATCGTTGACAGGATTGGTCCTCGCGGTGCTCGCTTTGCTGAAGTCCCTCGCCGTCTTGCTCACGGCGTATCCGCAGGCGAATATCTGAGCCAGTAGCAGCCGGCTGTCGCCCGGACCGAATTCTTTCGCGAGGTCTAGACCAGACAACGTCAGGAAATCGCTGAACTCTGTCGAAGTGAGAGCGAGCGGTCCCATCGGCCCGGCCAAGCTCACGCCACCTGCCGAGAGGCCCGTTTCAAAGATCGCACGCGCGATCAAATAATCGGCAGCGACGTACCAAGGTGCCGTCTTGGCATCGGCGTTGAGTTCCCGCTCAACAGTCAAACAGCTTCGCACGAAGAACTCTTCGTCGAGGGGACGGGGAGCTGGGTCGGGCTCCTCCTTGAAATCGATAGCGAGGATCCACCCAGTCGTTTTGTCGTCGGGAAGAAACACCTCAATCCACTCGGATGGATCGTTCTGCGTCGCGCCGGCAACAGTCTTGCCTGTGCCGAAAAGCTTTTCGCCCGGCCCCACGCGCGCGAGCCGACCTGCATCCGGTTCAGGCATTGCCCTGACCGGCTTAATACCATTCGCGGCATAAACCATCACAGCCCCCTTAAAGTTTGTCGATGAGTTCCGCAGTCAATTGTTTGGATAGCGTTGGATCATTGAGTTCAAGACCCAGGCTCGGATCGGCGCGCACCTTCGCGATGCCCGCGCGGATCGTCGGCTCGTCGGCTCCGGCCGGCAGTCGGTCTGCCTCGGCAAGGCGTCCGTTGATGAGTTCGATCAGGCTGTTGCTCGCGCTCATGATCCCAGACGGATATGCCTTCTGTTCATAGAAGTTTTGTGCCGTCGAAAGCGAGCAAGGTGGCAGGCCGGCAACCTCGGCTAAATCGCCATCGTCCATTTTGCCGTCGAGGACTTTGCCTGGAACGGATTTCCTGATTTTCCTATACTGCTGCAGCACTTTAACGAGTACAACGGTGTGCGGCGTGGGATTGTCGACTTCCTCTGGGGAAGCGCAAATCGCGGTAAGTGCACTCTGGATCAGCTTTGTCGAGCGCAGGTTCGCCTTAGTCGATATCAGCTCGTACTTTGAGTTACTATCGATGGGAGGGTTCGGCGGCCGATAGACCGCTTTCTCGGGTTTGAGCGACTCCCGCCGCAGAAACGCCAGATCGATCAGCGGCGTTTTTTCAGCGCTTTCCAGGGCTCGCGTGCCGCCAAGCTGGTAAGTGGTGATCGTGGTATTGATCTGGTTCTCGATCGTATAGGGCATGCAAAGGCGCAGATATTGGCGCAGCACGTAGATTGCCGTCGGACGATTCTCGACGCGAACCAGTGCAAACTCCTTCCGGAAACGTTCCTGATTCGACAGCACGATTGTCTGGACCGTCGAGTGGTTCACCTCCATCAGGAGCCGAGATTGAGTGTTGTCAAAGCTATTTCGCGCAAATCCGAAGGCTGCAGCGACGATCCCTATGGCAGTTCCGGTAGCACCCGTGGCTGCCATTACCGTGGCTGTTGTGGTGGCGGTATCCGCGATTTGCTTTTGTATGGGACCATTTGTGCGGCGGCGGTTGTCGAGCCACGCCAGGTAACCGTCGCAACGTGCGTCGATGTCGTTCATCCCGGCAAGCGTAAAGCCTTGCCAATCAACCGAGCAGATGCCTGGCGCTGAGCCAGATTGCCGGCATATGAACGTCACGTAATTGTCCTCGGCGGCGGTGCGCTGCCCCATAGTGCTATAGGAAAGCTCGGTACCGACGCCCCCGCCGTATGTATCAACCACACCCTGCGTGCATGCGGAGACGACAAACGAGCAGCAAAGAAGAACAGCAAGCAGTTTGAAACGCATGAGACCCCCACAATCCCAAGTTCGAACACGATATCAACAGTTCACTGCTAGGCGCGTCAGGAGGGCGGGGGTATCAAGTCCGGGCAAGTGAGCGGCTGCCCCTTGCCTTTAACCCAGCAAGGATATGAAAGCTTATCGGTGACATCGTCACCGACACTGGCACGTGTGGCTTTCTCGAACTTAATCCGTCGGATCTTCTGCGTGTCGCTGTAGAACAGGGAAACCCGATAGACATAATCCAGCTTGGTTGTCGTGGAAGCCGAAACCGGCGTTCCCACCGCCACTACTTCCACACCGGAGCGCGTGCCGGCGTTGGCTACCTCGCCAACCTGAGAGCGACGGCTAACCAGGATCTGGACCGGCGACTCTTCCGATGTTTCGATCTGGTAGCGGTTGAGATGGAATGTATCCAGGCAGCTGATCAGATCGCTTTTCGCTATGTTGTAACCGGTGCAGGACGGAAGGAGGTTGTCGCCCGTCATGTCCTCGACCTGCTCCATCTCGTCCTCGAGCTGGTCCTGATAGATCGTCATCGTCGTCATTCCCCGACGAAGACCTGTCGCGAAATACTCGATGCGGTCTTTCGTCGGTACGGTTTGGTTGACCAGCGGTTCGAAGATATGATGTACCGAGATTTTCTGCCAGTCGCTCTTACTGAAGCACACCGATGATTCTTCTGTGTAGGCGGCTGACTTTTCGCCGCTCGAAAGAAGCTCGTAGATCATCCTGGCGGTGTCGATATCGTTGAATCCGAACGTGTTAAGCCCGATTGTCCGCAATTGCCTGCAGGCATCAGAAAGCCCTGTCGTCGCCGTCTTTTCATATGCAACCGCAGAGAGGATCTTCAGGTCGCCATCGTCGGAAGCGAAGCTCCCCAGAATGGTATTCTTCTTGTCGCCGATCGCCGGGAGTTGGTATCCAAGGATCCCGCCGACCGTCGAGTAATCAACGACCAAATCCTTTGGGCTCCTGTCGGACGATATCGAGTTGCCGGCAATGATCGACCGTCGCATTTTGAGCGACACGGTCAGGCTTCCGATGTCTGCGTCACCCTGCCCCGATTTCAATGTGAGTACGCGCTTGACCACGCCGGCGGCGGCCTCGTCGCCAAGTGAGAAGCTGGCGGTCGTTGACTCATCGGAATTGTAGTAGGCATCGAGCACCGTGTCAGTGACATCCGCGACAGCGTTGAGCGCCGGCTTAGCCGCTTCGGAAACCAACCAGACGTTCGGCGATGCCGTCGCGATAATCGGCTGTACACGATCTATCAATCCCTTGATGTCGTGATCGGCCTTGCTTGTCGCGCGCGCCTTGAGCACGAAACTCAGCGGTTGTTGATCGTATCGTATGTAGGGCGTCGTGAATTCGAATTGGCCGGATGTTCCAAAGGTCCGCTCCGGCTTGCTCGCGACGTAGGTATAGATTGGAGTCTCAACCGAGTCATAGTTGCCGATTTTCGGCAGAACCGAGAGCGCGATCTCTTGTGCGTCGTCCTTGGTGACCAGACTTTTCAACGCGTCAAGAACGCTCCTGCTCTCCGCTGACCCGACCGGTTTGCTTTTGAGAACGAAATGGAATTGCAGGGCTGCGTAGATTTGCCCGGACGGAGGTACGTAGCCGTCCTTCCAGTTTTGGCAATCCGTTTGGATAAGGTTCAAACCCTTCCAGGAAGGCGAGCCTCCGTCGGCGCAAGTCGTTTGTGCGGCGGCGGTGGCCGCGCCTATCAAAGAGCCAAAAAGAACAATGCTACACGCACGCAACATCCATCGCCCTCCCCACAAGAGTGGAACGTCTTTACTTGCCAATTAAGCACAGCTTCACCCGGCGGCGAGTTGCTGCAGAATTATATGCGTATTCACCGACCCTGATGAACAGCATATACTGTGATTGAGATTACCACAAGTTGATCATTTCGATACAACCTGTGTTCATTATTGCAGAGGTTGAGCTTAGAGGAGTGGAAGCTTCAATGCATTTGATCGAGAGCATTCACGAGCGACGGTCGACTGGGAAACATCGAGCGCGCGGTTGACGTCGTAACCGACGCGGACAGAGAAGCTGTGATAGCTACAGCCCCGCAGCTTGGTTCCAACAAAGTTTAGCCTCCACCTGCATCATGCCGCATACACTGGATCACCGCTTCACTTGCTGTCTATCGCGCAGATATCTCATCAGTTTGGCGCATTGAACCCCCAGCACCCGAAATTTGGAGAAATCTCCGGCGAGAACCGGGCTCTCGGGGATAAGTATCGTTGGATCTGCTATTGTGAGGGCATCGGCGTCCGACGTCGAATCTTTGATGCTTGCTAGATCTGAAAGTCCGCGCAGAGCAAGAAGAGCAGTCATGTTCGGTTCTCGGTGTGGTATAGCAACCGAGTCGAAATCTTTGGACGCACACTCTTCGATGTGTTCGTCACCCTCGCCGTCGATCGAATTTGTTCGGAGCTGTGTGCCGCAAAACTTGATCTCTGGAACGAGCTTAATGGTTCCCGGATATCGGAAAAGACTCTCCATCTGCTGTTTATTCGACTTTGGTGCCACCCGCACAAAGCCCCTGACGCGCTCTCATTGATCATCTCGAAGTGCGTCGCAATCCATCACTGACCTCCGTAAGTCAATGTTGAATCTGATTGGCACCAGCCTGGGAATCCCCAACCGTTAAATCGTCACCACGCTCTAGAGATGCGGGTTGCGCGGCCGGTATTTCTTGACGAGCTTCTGGTTGATTTCGGCGGCACCCGGCATGTTGGCGCTGAGATAAATTGGCGCATCGCCGGATTTCGAAAGCTCCGAGGCGACGTCTGCGAAGATCGCATTGATGACCGTCACGCCCACCGCCGTCGAAACTGGCCCAACCCGAAGCCCCGTGCCTTCGAGATCGAGAACGGCGTCACCCGGCGGCAGCCCGTTGTCGAGCACCACATCGGCCACGTCGGCGAGCCGCCGGCGGCCATTGGCGATCGCTGAGGAGTAGGCGATCGAAGTGATGGCAATCACCTTTGCGCCGATTTCGCGCGCATAGTCGGCGGCCTCGATCGGCGCGGCGTTCACACCCGAATTGGAGGCGATGATGATGACATCGCCCGGCTGCATGCCGTAACGCTCCAGCATCGGTCGCACCAGGCCCTGCGTGCGCTCATAGACCGAACTGATGACCGCACCCTCATGCAGCATCGCCGAGCCGACAAGCACCGGCACGGTGAAGGCAAGCCCGCCGGCACGATAGTGCACCTCTTCCGCCAGCATATGCGAATGGCCGGTGCCGAAGACATAGACACGCTTGTCGGCGTGGGCAGCATCGAGGATGACGGCTGCTGCCTGCGCCATCGGCTCGGCCAGCGTCTGCTTCAGTTCTTCCAGCCGACCGATGAGGTTGGAGAAATAGGCATCGGTAATGTCGGTCATCCCACTTCTCCTAGAGCATGTCGCGCAAAAGTGTGCCGCGGTTCGCGATAACGACATGTGTCAAAACAAAGATCTAAAGCGCGAAGGGCGAATCTGAAAGGTCGCGACGCGCCTTAGCGTTCAGGCGGCTTCGCCGCTGAGCCAGGTGGCGGTGACGGCAAGCGCATCGGTGAGATGCACGAGATCGGCGCGCGCACCCGGCGAGAGATGGCCGCGGTCGGCAAGCCGGAGGAAACGCGCCGGATAAAGGGTCGCCATGCGCAAAGCCTCGGCAAGCGTCAGGTCGAGATAGGTGACGCCGTAACGGATCGTCGAGATCATATCGACATCGGATCCGGCCAGCGTGCCGTCGGACAGCACCAGCTTTGAGCAGAAGCCGCCCCTTTCGCGTCGGACGGTGCGCCCATTCAGCGTGAACGAATCCTTCTCAGAGCCAACGAGCGACATCGCGTCGGTGACGAAGAACAGCTTGCCCTCGCCGCGTTTGGCGCGCAGCGCCGTGCGCAAGGCCTTCGGATCGACATGATGGCCGTCGGCGATGATGCCGCACCAGGTCGAGGGATGATCGATCGCCGCGCCGACGAGACCGGGCGCACGGTGTCCCAACTGGCTCATGGCATTGAAGAGATGCGTGACGCCCCGCGCGCCGGCATCGAAACGTTCTTCCGCCGCCTCGCTCAAACAATCGGAATGGCCGATGCTGACGGTGACGCCGGCTTCCGCAAGCTCACGCACCTGGGCAACCGTCACCTGCTCGGCGGCCATGGTGACGAGCAGCGTGCCGATCGCCTCGCGCGCCCGGATGAAGGCCTTGACATCGCGGTCCTCTACCGGCCGCATCAGTTCGGCCAGATGCGCGCCCTTGCGCGCAGGCGCCAGATGCGGGCCTTCGAGATGCAGGCCGGCGACGCCGCGGTTCATTTTCACTGCCTCCTGGGCCGCCTCAATGGCGGCAATGGAGGCCTCTGATGTATCGGTGATCAGCGTCGGCAGAAGCGACGTCGTGCCATAGGGCCGGTGCCCGCCGGCGATGATGTCCATCGACGCGACCGAAGGCTCGTCGTTCAGCATCCGCCCGGCGCCGCCATTGACCTGCGCATCGATGAAGCCGGCCGACAGAACACCGCTGGCAAGCGTCACCACCTCGCCGTCCGGCAGATCATTTCTGCCAGCGACTGCTTCGACACGGCCGCCGGCAACGATGAGGGCTTTGTCGTCATGGAAGCGCTCACCGTCGAAAATGCGGGCACCGAGGAAGATCTTGCGGGCCATCAGACCGTCTCCGTCACCTTGAGCAGGTTTGCCGGCTTGTCGGGATTGAAGCCCCTGCGCCGCGTCACCGACTCGATCAGCCGGTAGTAGATGAGCAGCGACACCAGCGGATCGATGAGGCCGTTGCCCGTCGTCGGCACGCGCAGATGGACACCGGAAAGCGGCTGCGTCGAGAAGCCGACGGTGGTGGCGCCGAGTTTCTGCAGACGTTCCAGCGCCTGCACATTGTTGGCGAAGGCCGCATCGTCGGGTGCAAAGGCGACGATCGGGAAGCCCGGCTGCACCAGGCGCATCGGACCATGCATCAGTTCCGCCAGCGAGAAGGCCTCGGCATGCAGGCCGGAGGTTTCCTTGGCCTTCAGCGCCGCTTCGAGGGCGATCGCGAAGGCTGGGCCGCGGCCGGCCGTATAGAGCGAACTCGCGTTGAAGAGCACCTCCTCGGCCGCCGCCGTGTCGATCCCGGCGGTCGCCGACAATGCCTCCGGCAGCTTGCCGAGTGCGGCCTGCAGATCGGACGCACTGCCGATCGCAGCCGTTACCCCGGAAAGGGCTACAACCGAGGCGATGAAGGACTTTGTCGCCGCGACACTCCTTTCCGCACCGGCATTGAGGCTGAGAACGATGTCGGCCTGTTTCGCAAGCGGGCTGTCGGTGACGTTGACGACGGCGATCGTCGTTGCCCCGCCCTTCTTCGCCGCATCCTGCAGCGCGACGATATCTGGGCTGGCACCCGACTGCGAGACGGTGAAATGGACGCCGCCCTTCAGATTCAGTGCCGCACCATAGACCGAAGCGATCGACGGGCCGACCGATGCGACTGGAACGCCGCAGGTGATCTCGAAGAGATATTTGAAGAAGGTGGCGGCGTGGTCAGAGGAGCCGCGCGCCGCCGTCGTCACCACGCTCGGGCGAGCGGACGAAAACAGTCGGGCGATCTCGGCAAAGACCGGTTTTTCCTTTTCAAGCAGCGTGGCGACCACCTCTGGCGATTGGCCGGCTTCCTGCAGCATCAGTGACTGGGTGTCATTCATAGGTCATCTCCGATTCTCAATTCGGCAACGAAATCATAAGCATCACCGCGATAATGCGAGCGGGTGTATTCGACGACGCGCTGGTCTTCCAGGCGCGAGACACGTTCGATCAAGAGCGCCGGCGCGCCTGGTTTGACGTTCAGGATCGCGGCGGAGGACGGATCGAGCGTGACCGCCGTCAGCCGCTGCAGCGCGCGCACGGGCCTGTGGCCGCTGGCCGTCAACGCATCGTAGAGCGATCCCTCACCGCCGGCATCGTGTCCCAGGAACTTGATCGGCACCACGGCGCGTTCGATCGCCAGCGGCAGGCCGTCGGCAAGGCGCAAGCGGTCGAGTCTCAACACCGGCTCGTCGCCGCCGAGGCCGAGCAGGAAGGATTCCTTCGGCGACGGCGTATTGACCGCCCGCGACAATATCCGTGCGGCCGGCAGACGCCCGCGTGAACGCATGTCGGCGGAGAAGGAGGAAAGCCGCCACAGCGACTGTTCCATGCGCTCCACTCTGCTCGATACGAAAGTACCGCTTCCGTGGCGCGATTCCAGTGCCCCGGATGCCATCAGATCGCGATAGGCGGTGCGCACGGTGACGCGGCCGAGCTTCAGAGCCTCGGCAAGGTCGCGCTCACCCGGCAGCGCGGTGCCGGGCTTCAGCAGCCCTTCCTGAATGAGGCCGGTCAGCATCTGCGCCAGCCGCTTGTAGAGCGGCCCGGTCAGCGCCTCGTCACGCAGGCCGCGGCTCTTCAGTTCCGCTATCAGACTGGTTCTATCCATAGGCGCACAACAGAACCTATATAGAACCAATCGGCAAGGCACAATCGAACATGGAACGAAAAAACCCTCGCCGGCGGACCGGCAAGGGTTTCATAGCGCTCAAATTTGACAGTCGTGCGTCGACAGCACCCCGCGTTAGGAACGCGCGGCGCCGGAGGATGCTCAGTTCTTGGTGAAGATATAATCCGTCTCCTGGCGCAGCACTTCGCCGGGGCGCAAGACCGCATTCGGAAAACCTTGGCGATTGATGGCATCCGGCCAGACCTGCGTCTCCAGGCAGAAGCCGGCAAATGGGCCGTATTTGCGCCCGCCGATGCCGGGCGCCCCGACATCAAGCTTAAAGCCGGCATAGAACTGCACGCCTGGCTCCGTGCTGCGCACTTCCAGCGACACACCGGAATAAAGGCTGCGGGCAAGCGCGACGCTCCTTTTGGCGGTACGCTCGCGGGACAGGCAGAAATTATGGTCGTAGAACACTTGTTCGCTGCCGACGAAACGCTTCATCGGCGCCATCTCGCGGAAATCGAATTCCGTGCCCTCGACGGAACGGATCTCGCCGGTCGGCACCTGCTTCTCATCGGTCGGCAAATAGTGATCGGCGGCTATCATGATGTCATGGCCAAGCGCATCTTCGCGGCCGTCGAGATTGAAATAGGCGTGCTGGCAGACATTGGCGAGCGTCGGCTGGTCGCTGGTCGATTCGTAGGTGACCGACAGTTCACCATTGCCGTGCACCCAGAAAGTCGCCTGGATGGTGCAATTGCCGGGATAGCCGGCGCGGCCATCGGGATCGACGATCTTCAGTACGACGCGGTCGACGTCGTGCTCGACGATTGTCCAATTGCGTTTGGCGATATTGTCGCTGCCGCCATGCAGATGCGTCACGCCGTTTTCATTCAGTTCGAGCTGATAGTCCTTGTCGTCAAGCGCAAACCTACCGCCGCCGACGCGGTTGGCGCAGCGGCCGGGCGTCGCGCCGAAGTAGGACGAATAGAGAGGGTAGCTGTCAAAATCGTCGAAGCCGAGCTGCAGCGGCGCGTCATGTCCCTCGAGGCGCAGATCCTGGATGACCGCGCCCCAGCTTATGATCTTGGCCGTCAGCCCACCGCCCTTGATCACGACGCGATAGACGGTCTCGCCCGCCTGCGTCTGACCGAAAACGTCCCGCTCCAACTTATCCGACATGATCGACCGTCCATTCTATCTCTGCTGCAAATTCCTCAACTCGGGCTCGATTTGAGTAATTTGCAGCGATTCAAAGTGTGCATTGCACGTCCGATGAAGACGCGCGGTGTGGTAGGTTTCGGGACAGGAACCTGCCCGCATTTGCTTCAATCCGCAACCGGCGGATCAGAAAGAAAAGCCGCAGCAGTGATGCGGCGGCATAGGCTCGCGGCGCGATCGTCAATGGTCAGAGATCGGTGCCGATCTCTTCCACATCAAAGGGCGTCGTCTGGTA
The DNA here is from genome assembly GCF_008919455.1 of Rhizobium sp. PEPV16. NCBI lineage: Bacteria > Pseudomonadati > Pseudomonadota > Alphaproteobacteria > Hyphomicrobiales > Rhizobiaceae > Rhizobium > Rhizobium sp. PEPV16. The sequence continues at coordinate 212,948 of NZ_VSZV01000356.1, read as the reverse complement.
GATTTCGTTGATCCAGTTGCCGAACAAAAGATGCGCATGGCTGCGCCAGCGGTTCTGCGGCGCAAGCGCCGGATCGTTATGCGGGAAGTAATTGTGCGGCATCTTGATCGGCACCCCGGCATTGACGTCGCGGAAATACTCGTCGGAAAGCGAGGTGGAATCATATTCGACATGGTTGAACATGTAGAGCCGCCGGCCTCTCTTCTCGTGCACGAGGCAGACGCCCATTTCGCTGGACTCCATCAGGATCTCCAGGCTTTCGGATTTCTCGATATCGGCGCGGCGCACTTCGGTCCAGCGCGACACAGGCACCTCGAAATTGTCGGAAAAGCCGTTGAGATAGATCGAGGAAGGCTTCAGGTTTCGGTGGCGGTAGACGCCGAAGGCCTTCTCTTTCAGCTCGTATTTCGGAACGCCGTGAAAATGATAGACCGCCGCCATCGCGCCCCAGCAGACGTTCATCGTCGAATGGACATTTGTTTCCGTCCAGTCGAGAATCTCCTGCATCTCCGGCCAATAGGTGACGTCCTCATAGGGCAAAAGCTCGATCGGCGCCCCGGTGATAATGAAGCCGTCGAACTTGCGGTGCTTTACCTCCTCCCAGGTCTGGTAGAAGGCGAGCAGATGATCCTCGGACGTATTCTTCGCCTTGTGGCCGCCGATGCGAATGAGCGACAGCTCCACCTGCAGCGGCGAGGCGCCGACGAGGCGGGCCATCTGCAGTTCGGTCTTGATCTTGTTCGGCATGAGGTTGAGCAGCCCGATCTGCAACGGACGGATATCCTGACGGATCGCCAACGTCTCGGTCATCACCCGCACACCTTCCTGAACCAGGGTTTCGAAGGCGGGCAGCGTATCGGGGATCTTGATGGGCATTGCGGTCACTCGATCAAAAACAAAAACCGGCGGCGAAAAAAATCGCTACCGGTCCGCACGCGGCCCTTTAGCGACTTTTTTAACGTGGCTGCAAGCCGGCCGGCCAAATCACCACGGAGGCCTTAATTAGACCCAGTCGAATTGCGAATCAACTGGCGAATGCATGCAGGGGAGACTCATGCAAGCATCATCACACTTTAATGACTGATAGAATCTGTTGATAGACCGGTAACGCCACCATGTTATTTATAAGGGTATGGGCGATTTGGAAAAGCGTAATGGCAGATAAAATCGAGGGGAGGCCGGGCATCCGGAGGCAGGATAGGGTAGGGTATGATTTCAGCCTGACATATCGCCTCGGCGTCATGTTCTCAGCATTCTGGAATTCGGAAGTGCGTGGCAGGGTGCTGTTTCTGGCGACCGTGCTGATCCTCGTTATCCTGGCGACGTCCTACGGCCAGGTGATTTTGAACGAGTGGAATGCTCCCTTCTACGACTCGCTGGAGCGCCGCGACCTCGGCGAATTCTTCCACCAACTCGAAATCTTCGCGATGATCGCCGGCACACTGCTGCTGCTCAACGTGCTGCAGGCCTGGCTGAATCAGATGACGGCGCTCTATATGCGCGAAGGCTTGTCACGCGATCTGGTTGACCAGTGGCTGAAGCGCAAGCGGGCGCTGCGGCTTGCCTCCAGCGGCCTGATCGGCGTCAATCCGGACCAGCGCCTGCACGAGGATTCCCGCAACCTCGCCGAAAGCACGACGGGATTGGTTCTCGGCCTGCTGCAGTCGACCATTCTCCTGGTGAGCTTCATCGGCGTGCTCTGGGAGCTTTCGAGCGGGTTCATCTTCCGCATCAGCGGCCATAGCTTCTCCATTCCAGGCTACATGGTCTGGGCAGCGATTTTCTATGCCGCTTCCGCCTCGGTGTTGAGCCAGGTCGTCGGCCGCAAGCTGGTCAAGCTCAATGCCGACCGTTTTTCGAAAGAAGCCGAGCTTCGCTTCACGCTGATGCATGCCAATGAAAACATGCCGGCGATCACCGTTGCCCGCGGCGAGGAGAACGAACGCCGGCGCATCAACACCGACATCAGCTCGGTCCTGACAGTCGTCAAGCGGCTTGCCATGGCCAATACCAATCTCACCTGGGTTTCGGCCGGCTATGGCTGGCTGGTGATCGTCATCCCGATCATCGTTGCCGCCCCCGCCTATTTCTCCGGCGGCCTCACCCTCGGCCAGCTGATGATGTCGGTCGGTGCCTTCAACCAGGTCAACACGGCGCTGCGCTGGTATGTGTCCAATTTCGGCCCGATCGCCGAATGGCGCGCCACGCTGATGCGCGTCACCGATTTCCGCCAGGCGCTGGTCGAGATGGAAGAGGACTTCGACCTGAAGGACAGCATCGCCTATGAAAACGCCGCGCCCGACACGCTGACGCTGAAGGACGTGGTGATCGTCGCCAAGATCGGCGAAGACATCGAGGAATGCGGCGGTTTCCGCCTGCGTGAAACCAATGTCGTGATCAAGGCTGGCGAAAAAATCATGATCAACGGCGATCACAGCGTCAATCGCAAGCTGCTCTTCCAGGCGATGGCCGGCCTCTGGCCGTGCGGCAGCGGCACGATAGGCCTGCCGCCAATCGACGACATGCTCTTCGTTCCGCAGGTTGCCTATGTTCCCGGCGGCACGCTGCGCGAGGCGCTGGCCTTTCCCGAACGTCCCGAAGCCTACGAGAAAGCCGCCGTCGAGGCGGCCCTCGACAAGGTTGGTCTCCATTCGCTGATCGCAAGGCTCGATACCCGCGCCCGCTGGGACAAGATGCTCGACGGCGACCAGCAGAAAGCGATCGGATTTGCCCGGCTGCTTCTCGTGCGTCCGCGCTGGATCATCTTCGACGAAGTGCTAGAAGGCATGGAGCCGGAATTACAGGAAACGATGGCCAAACTGCTCACCTCGATGCCCGAAAGCGGCATGATCTATATCGGCCGCTCCGAGGCCTATCTCGAGGCGCTGAGGCCGCGCGTGCTGCATCTGCAGGCGCTGCCGCCAGCATCCGAGGAGCCGCCTGCCGTCCAGACCGGCGCCAGCGCCAGTGCGGGCGCTGCCGCCGTGCCCGCGCCGGCGCTTTAATGCATGCCGCCCAAAAGTGTGGAGCGGTTTTGGGATGACGGCATGCATAAGACGAGGATTTAAGCCGCAGGTCACATGGGCGGTATGACGCCGTTGAGGCCGACGGCGATCTGGCTGGCCGAGATGCTGCCATCCGCCGCCGTCTCGCCGGTGACGACGACACCGGCACCGGGCTTCAGATCATCCTTGGTCGCAGGCGCCAACGTCACGATCGGCGTGCCATCGGCAATCGAGATGGTCTTTTCCTTGCCCTGATAGGTCAGCGTGATCGTGTGGCCGTCGACGGATTTGACGGCGTTGCTGACAGTCGCGTTGGTCATCTGGCTGTTCGGCTGCGCATCCCAGGGACGGTTGCCCTCACCGGTTCCCTTCATTGACGCCGGAAAGATCAGCACCTCGATCGCCCCGTCCGGGCCTGTGCCCTTCGGAAGCGAAGCGACGCCGACGAAATCGCCGGGCTTGATATCCTCGACGGAAGCGTTCTTGATGCCGCCGACCTTCCAGCCGGCTTTCAGCGCGACCGTCGCATCGTTGCCCTCGCGCGTCTTGACGACGAGCGTATCGCCGCTGAGGCTTTCGATTGCGCCGCGAACACGAATGCGCTGGGCGTCTTGCGCCTGTGCGGCTTGCGACAGGGCAAGCGCCACGAGGCTGCCGGCAGTAAGTGCTGTGAGAAAACGGGAATGAGGCTTGCGAGACATATGACTTTTCCTTGTCGCCATTGCGATCGGCAATATCCCCGGCTGCCGGCCGGCACCTTATGCCGCAGGACGACACACTGACGAATCAAGGAAAAGTGAGCCTTGAGCCTGGAGAAAATCTCAGCCTTCCAGCTCTTCCCGCAGCATTTCGAGCTCCAGCCACTCCTCTTCCATGTCAGTCAGGCTGGCGCGCAGTTTTTCCATCTCGCCGGCAAGCCGGTTGAAGGCTGCGGGATCGCGCGTGAAAAGATTGGGATCTGCCATCACCTGTTCGCGCTTGGCGATTTCGGCTTCGGCCTTCGCCATTTCCTTTGGCAGGTTTTCCAGTGCGAATTTCTGCTTGAAGGATAGCTTGACCTTCGAGCTGCCTGAAGCTGTTGCTTGCTGCGTCTTCGGCTTCTCCGCTGCCTTCTCGGCCCTCTTACGCTCCTCGAGCGCGCCCTTGCGCTGTACAAGCATGTCCGAGTAGCCGCCGGCATATTCGATCCAGCGACCATCAGGCGCATCCGGGACGGCGGGGGCGATCGTCGAGGTCACGGTGCGGTCGAGGAAATCGCGGTCGTGGCTGACGAGAATGACGGTGCCGGGAAAACCGGCGACAATCTCCTGCAGGAGATCGAGCGTTTCGATATCGAGATCGTTGGTCGGCTCGTCGAGGATCAAGAGGTTCGTCGGGCGCGAAAGGATGCGCGCCAGCATCAGCCGGGCGCGTTCGCCGCCGGAGAGGCTTCTGATCGGCGTACGCGCCTGTTCCGGCTGAAACAGAAATTCCTTCATGTAGCCGGTAACATGACGCTGCTCGCCGTTGACGAGCAGGTTTTCGCCGCGCCCATCCGTCAGATAGTTGGCAAGCGTATCCTCGGGGTCGAGATCCTCGCGTTTCTGGTCGAGCGTCGCAATCTCCAGATTGGTGCCGAGCTTGACGATGCCGCTATCGGGTGAAAGCTGCCCGGTCAACATCTTCAGCAGCGTCGTCTTCCCGGCGCCGTTCGGCCCGACCAGACCAATGCAGTCGCCGCGATGCACGCGGATCGAAAACGGCGTGACGATTGCCCGCTCGCCGAAGCTCTTGGTGATCTTGTCTGCCTCGATCACCAGCTTGCCAGATTCCTGCGCGTCCGAAACCGTCGCCTGCACCGTGCCCTGCGGCCCCTTGTGGCCGCGATAGTTCGAGCGCATTGTCTGCAGCTCGCCAAGACGGCGCATGTTACGCTTGCGCCGCGCCGTGACGCCGTAGCGCAGCCAATGCTCCTCACGCTCGATCGACTTGCCGAGCTTGTGCTGCTCCAGCTCCTCGGCCTCCAGCACCTGGTCGCGCCAGGCTTCGAAATGCGCAAAGCCTCTGTCGAGCCGGCGTGAGGTGCCGCGGTCGAGCCAGACGGTTGCCGTCGAGACTTTTTCGAGGAAACGCCGGTCGTGCGAGATCAGCACCAAAGCGCTACGTGTCTTTTGCAGCTCGCCTTCCAGCCATTCGATGGTCGGCAGGTCGAGATGGTTGGTCGGTTCGTCGAGCAGAAGAATGTCCGGCTCCGGTGCCATAACCCGGGCAAGGGCTGCGCGCCGCGATTCGCCACCGGACAGCATTTTGGGGTCTTCATCGCCGCTCAGCCCGAGATGCGACAGCAGATAGGTGACACGATAGGGGTCATCGCCCGGCCCGAGGCCAGCCTCGGCATAGGCCTGCACCGTGTTGAAGCCGGCAAAATCCGGCGCCTGCTCGAGATAACGCACCGTCGAGGACGGATGGCGGAAGACCTCGCCGGACTGCGCCTCGACCAGGCCGGCGGCAATCTTCAGCAGCGTCGATTTTCCCGAGCCGTTACGCCCGACGAGACAGATTTTGTCACCGGGCTCGATCTGCAGGCCAGCACCCGCCAGAAGCGGTGCACCGCCAAAGCTCAGGAAGATATCGTCGAGTTTCAGAATGGGAGGGGCCAAAAATCAGACTCCGGAAAGATCATAGGGCCGGGCGAGCACAATTGCCCGGCCGCTGCGGAGCGAAAAGCGAACCTTGCCTTCCGCAACATTGGAAATGGTGCGCGACGAGCCGAAAGGCAGATGGAAATCTGCCAGCGGATAACGCGCATTCTCGATGGTAAGCCCTCTCAGCTCGCTGAATCCGGGCACGGAAAACAGGCTGCCTTTGGGAAGGTCCAGTTCGATCGTACCGGCCACCAGCGGCACGGCCTCTTCCTTGCCCGAGGTCAGCAGCAGGTCGAAACCCTCTTCTGCCAGGCTGACGGCCGACAGCAGATGCTGAAGCGCGTGGTCGGAACGTTCACCGCCGAGCGCACCGGCCAGGATGAGCCGCCGCGCACCCCGCGCGATTGCTTCCGCCACTGCGATTTCGCCGTCCGTCGCCGCCTTCGCGGCCGGATAGGGCTGTTTCGGCACATCGGGAAATGCACCCGCGAGATCATCAGGTGTCGAATCGAAATCACCGACCCAGAGCTCCGGCGTAATACCGAGTGCTGCCGCATGCCGCATGCCGCCATCGGCCGCAATGAAGCGGCTGTCTTCGATGGCATCGCGCAGGCGCTCCGTCAGGCTGAGTTCGCCGCCAAGGAGAATGGTGAAGGTGGATTGGCTCATGGGCATTGCCCTTAGCGCAAACGAGGGGTCGAGGGGAAGGGCCGGCGAACGACGGCGTCTGCCTCAGCCCGGCGTATCCTTGTCGCGCGACAGGAAAACCGCCTCGTAGCCGCCGATGAAGCGCTCGAAAAGCGCTGCGAAGCGCTCGACATCTTCCTGCGGCCAGTCCGAAACAATTTCGGAAATGATCGCAAGCTTCTGCGCGACGATCTCGGCAAGCAGGTCCTGGCCGACCTCGGTCATGACGACGACGATCCGCCGCGCATCGGCCTGTGAGGCCTCGCGGCGCAATACGTTGCGCCCGACCATGTCGGCCACCACCCGGCTTGCCCGTGACGGATCGATGCGCAGCATCTCCGCGATCATGCCGACCGTGACCTCGCCGGCAGGCTGCGCCCTGCGCACGGCATCGAGCACGTCGAGATGCGAAAGCTCGAGGCCCGGTGCAGCACTCTGGATCGCCAGCCGGCCGATTAGCCGCCGCCCGGTCATCAGCCGCATGCGCGCCATGCTCCGGCCGATACGCGGCACGTTTTCACGATCCGGCTCGGCCGGCTCCGCAGAAGGGGTCTTGGTCAGGACGTCGCTCATCACAGGACCATAACAGAGCCGATTCAAAAATTGAATATGCCGATGTCATTAATGTGCCATTGACAATTATATGCTGTTAGCACATAAAAGCACATCAACCTGGAACGATGCCTCCCATGGACATGCAACTCGCGCCTGCGCCGCTCGTGACGGATCCTCATCGCCGGCTTATCCTCTTCTTCTTCCTGATGACGGCCATGTTCATGGCGACGCTTGATAATCAGATCGTCTCCACGGCTCTGCCGACGATCGTCGGCGAATTCGGCCATCTCGAGCGCTTCGGCTGGATCGGCTCGGCCTATCTCCTATCGCTGAGCGCCGTCATGCCGGTCTACGGCAAGCTCGGCGATCTGTTCGGCCGCAAATACGTGATGATGACCGCGATCATGATCTTCACCGTCGGATCGACAGTCTGCGGCCTTGCGGTCTCGATGGACACGCTGATCGCCGCCCGCGTGCTGCAGGGCCTTGGCGGCGGCGGCATCATGGTGTCGATCTTCGCCGTCAATGCCGACCTGTTCGAGCCGCGCGAGCGGGCTCGCTACCAAAGCTATTCCAGCCTCGTGCTGATGGCATCGGGCGCGATCGGCCCGGTGCTCGGCGGCACGATGAGCGATCTCTTCGGCTGGCGCTCGATCTTCCTCGTCAACGTGCCGATCGGCTTCATCGTGCTCACCGGCCTTGCCTTCATGCTGCCCTACCGCAAACCGCATCGCCGCCCCAAGATCGATTATGCCGGTGCGCTTCTGCTTGCCATGACGACGACAAGCATCGTGCTTGCCACCGACAGCAGCGAACTGTTCGGTGCACTGATTTCGCCTGAGAGTATCGGCATCGTCGTCTTCGGCGTCGTCTGTGCGGTCACCTGGGTGTTCGTCGAGCGCCGTGCGCCCGAACCGATCGTTCCCCTGCAGCTGTTTCGCAATTCGACCTTCAGCCTGCTCCTGGTGATCTCGATCATGGGCGGCGCCATCGCCATCGGCATGGTCAATTATCTCGCCCTCTTTCTGCAGACCACGACCGGCCTTTCGCCGTCTGCCGCCGGCCTGCTCTTCATCCTTCTGACCGGCGGCCTCGTCTGCGGGTCGCTTTCCGCAGGCCGCATCATCTCGAAGACGGGGCGCTACAAGCCCTTCGCCATTGCAAGCCTCACCTGCAGCGCCATCGCCTTCGCACTGATGTCGCAGATCCACGCGGGAACGCCGATCGCCTTTATTGGCGCGGTCATGATGCTGCACGGCATCGGCATCGGCCTTGCCCAGCAGGTTCCCGTCATCGGCGTACAGAATGCAGCACCCGCCCGCGACGTCGGCGCCGCCACCGGCTCGGTGACGCTGTCGCGCATGGGCGGCGCCTCGATCGCCATTTCCATCTATGGCGCCATCATCGCCTCTCAGCTCGGCAAGGTCGGCATTTCCATTCCCGGCGTCGCCGATATCGAGCAGCTGACGCCGAAAATGATGGCCGCCCTTCCCGAAGCGAGCCGCCAGGCCGTCGCCGATACCTATGCCGCCGCTTTCTCGCCGCTCTTCATGACTTCCTGCGCCATTGCGCTGATCGGCCTTGCCGCCGCCATCATGCTGAAACCCGTGCCGCTGCCTCGCGCCGGGGAGACCACGAAGCCGCAACCGGCGACGGCGGAAGCTGCCGAATAGTCGAATCGTTACTGCGAGAGGATGCTTCATCGGGAGACGTTCCTCTCGATGCCTATATCAAAGGTTGCAATTTTCTCGCAGGACTGTCGCAATCGAGCCGGTTGCTTCAATCGGGCCGTTCTTTTTCCGCACCGTCGACGAATCTCCGCTTTGTGACGGAACTTTCGCCATAATTTCATCCGAGCGAAAGGAAGCCTTAATGCCTGAGGCTTGCTAAAATGCAACGGCGCCACATTTAAACGAAGTCTCGCTATGCAACCGATGCGTAAATCAGCTACAGCAACGACTTGTATCGGCCGATTGTGCAGCGCGAGATCAGGGGTGCGCACCTGTTGAGTTCCCCTTGCCACGGTCGGTCCGAATCTGCGGCAAACCGGCAAAACAGCGACATGATGCGGAGAATCAGACTGGACAGCTTGACGACGTGGAAATCGCCCGCGCTTTCCAGTGATGCCATCTCCGCGCCGCGGCGCTTCGCGCGTCGCATGATGCTGCTTTCGGCCCTCGCAATGGCGCTGAATGGCTGTCAATCGCTGATCGACCAATCCTATCAGCCCAGTGTTTCGCCTTCTTCCAATCCGCAGATCGTCGACGAGGTGCAGAAGAACGATCCGCGCGCAGCGATGGGCGCCCGTGAGCATCCGCGCATCGTGGCCAGCTACGGCGGCGAATACAAAGACGCCAGAACAGAGCGCCTCGTCGCCCGCATCGCCGGCGCGCTGACGGCGGTGTCGGAAAATCCGAGCCAGTCCTACCGCATCACCATCCTGAATTCGCCGGCGATCAACGCCTTCGCGCTGCCGGGCGGTTATCTCTACGTCACCCGCGGCCTGCTCGCCCTTGCCAACGACGCCTCGGAAGTCGCCGCTGTGCTGTCGCACGAAATGGGCCATGTGACGGCAAACCACGGCATCGAGCGGCAGAAGCGCGAAGAGGCCGAGGTTATCGCCAGCCGCGTCGTCGCCGAGGTCCTGTCCAGCGACATCGCCGGCAAGCAGGCGCTTGCCCGCGGCAAACTGCGGCTCGCCGCCTTCTCCCGCCAGCAGGAACTGCAGGCCGATGTCATCGGCGTGCGCATGCTCGGCGAAGCCGGCTACGACCCCTATGCCGCCGCCCGGTTCCTCGATTCGATGGCCGCTTACAGTCGCTTCATGTCGGTTGATCCCGAAGCCGACCAGAGCCTCGACTTCCTGTCGAGCCATCCGAATTCGGCCCAACGCATCGAACTTGCCCGCACCCACGCCCGCGCCTTCGGCCAGGAAGGCTCGGTCGGCGACAAAGGTCGCAATTATTATCTCGATGGCATAGACGGACTGCTCTACGGCGACAGCCCGGAAGAAGGCTATGTGCGCGGCCAGACTTTCCTGCATGGCGGCCTAGGTATCCGTTTCGACGTGCCGCCGGATTTCCACATCGACAACAAGGTCGAAGCGGTGATGGCCACCGGCCCGAACGACATCGCAGTCCGCTTCGACGGCGTCGCCGATAACGAGAAACAGAGCCTCACCAACTATATTTCCAGCGGCTGGGTGACCGGGCTCGACCCGTCGACCATCCAGCCGATCACCATCAACGGCATGGAAGCAGCCACCGCGCGCGCCAGCGCCGACCGCTGGGATTTCGATGTGACCGTGATCCGCAACAATTCGCAGATCTTCCGTTTCCTGACCGCCGTGCCGAAAGGCAGCGGCGCCCTTGAGCCAACGGCGAATGTGCTTCGGGCGAGCTTCCGCCGCATGACGCCGGCAGAGACCGCCTCGCTGAAGCCGCTGCGCATCCGCGTCGTCACCGTCCGGCAGGGTGAGAACATCTCGACGCTCGCCGCCCGCATGATGGGCACAGACCGCAAGCTCGATCTCTTCAAGCTCATCAACGCCCTGCCCACGGGCGCAGCCGTTGCAACGGGCGATCGCGTCAAGATCATCGCCGAATAAAAAAGGCCCGGTTTGCGCCGGGCCAGTCTGTGCTGCTGGAGGGGATAAAACATCTCGCGCAAAACTGTGCGGCGGTTTTGCGACAATCACCAAAAGCGCGACGCGCTTTCGCTTCAGGCGTAGGCGGCCATGTGCGGATCGGCGCTGACGAGCGCGCTGCGAAGCTTCTCCATCGCCCGGCTTTCGATCTGACGTACGCGCTCCTTGGAAATGCCGAGATCGGCACCGAGCTCTTCGAGCGTGGCACCGTCTTCCGCCAGTCGCCGCGCGCTGATGATCTTCATCTCGCGTTCGTTGAGATGTTTCAGCGCCGAGGCGAGCCAGACGCGGCGGCGCTCGCCGTCGATCATGTTGGACACCTGCTCGTCCGGCAGGGGATCGTCGCTGACGAGGAAGTCCATCTTCTCCGCACTCTCGGCATCGCCGGAGACCGAAGGCGCCTGCAGCGAGGCGTCATTGCCGGAAAGCCTGGCATCCATCGTCTGCACATCCGAGAGGCTGACGCCGAGGGCCGCGGCGATTTCCTGGTGAATGGATTGCAGCGTCAGCTGCGTGTCGCCCTTGGCGAGCTTGGCGCGCAGACGGCGCAGATTGAAGAACAGCGCTTTTTGCGCCGAACTGGTGCCGCCGCGCACGATCGACCAGTTGCGCAGGATATAATCCTGGATCGACGCCCTGATCCACCAGCTTGCATAGGTGGAAAAGCGCACGTCGCGTTCCGGCTCGAAGCGGGCGGCGGCCTCGAGCAGACCGACATAGCCCTCCTGCACCAGATCGCTCATCGGCAGGCCGAAATTGCGGAACTTGCCGGCCATGGATATGACGAGGCGCATATGGGCCATGGCGATCTGGTTGCGCGCACCGCGGTCGTCATGATCCTTCCAACGGGTGGCGAGATCGTGCTCTTCCTGGCGGGCGAGATAAGGCGCGGCCATCGCGATTTTGATCATGCGACGATCTGCAGACATGTTCTTCATTTCAATCTCCCGAAACAGGCCTCTCGCCCTGAAATGAACAATAAAACTCATCTTCCGGAACATCGCTGTCCGGATTGAATGGCGTTCTGAATGCATAAAAGCCTCGCCCCTGGACTTTTCAGGGGGAGGCCCTATTTCTCATCATGTGCCGGTAAGACGGCTGGGCAGGATCTGTTTCTTCACCTTGCCGGATGGGCAATATAGAAAAGGCATGATCCGCTCCTCATCGAACATTGACGGAATAGCAGTTCGCCCGTGAGGCCATTGCCCGACGAGCAGTCCGCAATTACGTGTGATAAACGCGGCAATCGGGAAAAAGTTCCAATAAAAAAACCCGGCTCGAAGGCCGGGTTTTTTTGACAGAAAAACAAGGTCGCATTATGCGGCTTCGTCCTGTGAATCGTCTTCTTCGATGGCCTTGCCGCGCTTCGGACCCTTGTTGAGATTGGTCTCGACGAGGCGGACGGCTTCGGTTTCCGACATCTTGTTGACCGCGGCGATTTCGCGCGCCATGCGGTCGAGCGCAGCCTCGTAAAGCTGACGCTCGGAATAGGACTGTTCAGGCTGGTTCTCGGCACGATAGAGATCGCGCACGACTTCAGCGATGGAAATCAAGTCGCCGGAATTGATCTTGGCATCATATTCCTGGGCGCGGCGGGACCACATGGTGCGCTTGACGCGCGCCTTGCCCTGCACGACCTTCAAAGCACGCTCGACGAAATCCGTTTCCGAAAGCTTGCGCATACCAATGCTCATCGCCTTGGCGACCGGAACCTTCAGACGCATTTTGTCCTTCTCGAAATCGATAACGAAAAGTTCGAGCTTCATGCCGGCAACTTCTTGCTCTTCGATAGCGGTGATGGTACCGACGCCATGAGCGGGGTAGACGATCGATTCACCGGTCTTGAAGCCGTGACGTGCTGTAGAAGGCTTTTTCTGCTGAGTCGTCATTCTATTCAAAAACTCCCTGTTACGCTTCCGGCGGCGGCCGGAGCCGGGTCAGTCAGGCCCGGGTGAGACGGTAGTATCCGTCGGGTGACTTCACTCTGGTCCCATCGGGCAAAAGCAAAGACTTCTTGCGCACGATCTTGGGACCCGGCGCTCAAAGCGTTGATATGTCACGGAAACCGTGTACGGATTTGTTTTGCTTTCGTGATGGTTTTGGGCATGCGTCATGCCGCAAATGGAACAGTAGACGAAACCTATCATAAAAATATGAGGAAATCAATAATTTGCTTCGCTTGAGTCATGCGGGCAACACATGTCACCCATATGCCTCACGCAGCTTTTAAAACGTTTCGCCCCGCGGTCGCCCGAATCCGGGGACTGGATGTGGGCGCTGTCTCAATCGCCGGAACCGGGCTTCTCCGAAAAATACTTCTCGAATTTTCCGGTCTCGCCATCCATTTCCTTGGCCTCGGGCAACGGGTCCTTCTTGACCGTGATATTCGGCCAGATCGTGGCATATTCGGTATTGATTTTCAGCCATTTGTCGAGGCCAGGCTCGGTATCGGGCTTGATCGCCTCGGCGGGACATTCAGGTTCGCAGACGCCGCAATCGATGCATTCGTCGGGATGGATGACGAGGAAATTCTCGCCCTCGTAGAAGCAGTCGACAGGGCAGACTTCCACGCAATCGGTGTATTTGCACTTGATGCAATTGTCGGTCACGACATAGGTCATGAAGAACTCCAGGATTTCCATGCGGATGGGGCCGGGCAACCTGGAACGTCGCGCCTATCCCCGTGCCGGAGGAAAAGCGTGAGCAGGCTTGGGAGGCAAGCACGCTTCCGGCAGGTTGTCAGTGACCTATCGGCTTTATCGCCGGATTTCAAGGATAAACGATCTGCAAAAGCCGCCGCCGCAGACAGAGTTTTCTAATCCTCGTCCGACATCAGCCTGTCGATTGCACGTCTTTCCTTTTTGGTCGGACGGCCGGTGCCGGTCGCCCGGATCGCCTGCTCGTAGGGCGTGAGACGTTTTGCCTCATCGGGCGGCGGGGACTGGTCGTCGTAGAGCAGCCGCGCCTCCTCGTAAGGCCCCCGCCGTTCGCCGGCAAGGCGCATGACGAGAACGACATCGCGCCGCTCCATCGTCAGCTCGATACGGTCGCCCGGCTTGACCATCTGGCTTGGATGGCTGCAACGCTCGCCATTGATGCGCACATGGCCCGATTGGATATGGCTCTGCGCCAGCGAGCGCGACTTCACCATGCGCGCGAAGAACAGCCATTTGTCGATGCGCTGGCGCGAACCGCTTGTCGGCTGTGTCTCCCCGCTCATGATTACTTCTTCATCTGCTCCTTGAGAGCTGCGAGCTTGGCGAAAGGCGAATCCGGATCGATCGGCTTCTCCTTGCGCGGCGGCTTGGCCTCGAAGCGCAACGGCTGCGAGCCGCCACGATTGTTGTTGCGGTCGTTGCGATCGTTACGCTCGCCGCGATCCTTGCGATCGCCACGATCCTGCCGGTCGCCGCGCGGCTGGTCGCTCCGTGGTTGGTTGTTGCGGTCGCCTCTTGCCTGCTGCGGCCGGCCACCATCGCGACCGCCGCCTTCCTTGCCGCGATTCTGGCGATTGTTGTCGCGGCCGTCGCCGCCGCGATTGCCCTCGCCGCCTTCACCGCCGCCCGGCCGGCGATTGCGGTCGCCGCGCTCCTGGTTCTGACCGCGCTCCTGGCCCTGGGCGCCACGGCGTTCGCCATGCCCGCCGCGCCCCTGGCGCTGATTGTCGTTGCGACCGCCAAGACGCCACAGAAGAACCGGCTTCGGTTCCGTCGGCTCGCCGGCTTCCCCAGGAGCAGGTCCTGCTTCCTCGGAAGCCGCTACCGCTTCCGCAGGAGCGGAGGTTTCTTCGGCAGCTGAGGCTTCCGCGGGAGCGGCTGCCTCGATCGCTTCGGCCGGAGCGGGGCTTTCGACCGCTTCCGTCACCGGCGCGTCGGCGACCGCCGAAGCCGCCTCGGTTGTGGCTGGCTCGGCAGCAGTCTCTTCCGCGGTGCCATCGGCATCGTCGTGGTCGGCCTTCTCGGCGGTCTCTTCCGCAGGCGTTTGCGCGCTGGCGGCAGGCACTGAGGCCGCATCCTGCGCCGCAAGATGGACCGATGCTTCTTCCGCCTTCACGGCATCGGCGCGATAGCCGAGACCCTTGAGGATTTCTTCCATGTCCTCGAGCGTCGCACCGAGGATCGACAGCATCGCCGTCGTCGTCGTGAAGCGGCGGCCATCATAGGCGCCCTCCGGACGGTTGTTCTGACCGGGCTTCCATTGCAGCAGCGGACGGATGATATCGGCAAGCCGTTCCAGGATGTCGATGCGCACGGCGCGCTTCCCGAGGAAACGGAAGCCGGCGAGCTTGTAGAACATCCGCTCATAGCTCGGATCGGTGACGACGGAGGTGCGGCCGGCGGCGAGCACCGGAATGAGATCGCCGTAGCCCGGCTTGTCGAGGCCGTCGTTCTTCAGCGCCCAGAGCAGCGTGATGAGCTCGGCCGGCGCCGGCTTCAGAAGTGCGGGAACGAAGATATGATAGGCGCCGAAACGCACGCCGTAGCGGCGCATGGAGGCGCGGGCCTCCTGGTCCAGCGACTTCACCTCCTCGGTCACGTCGCGGCGGAACAGCACCCCGAGATTCTCGACGAGCTGGAAGGCAAGCCCCTTGGCGAGACCCTGCAGGTCCTCGGCGCGCGACAGGTCGTCGAGCGGCTTCAGCACCGTGCTGATATGATGATTGACGAAGCGCTCGATGCGGGCGGCAACGTGATCGCGGGCATTGCCCGTCAGTTGCTCGTCGGCGAGCAGAATCACGCGCGGACGCATGATGTGATCGCTGCCCGAAAGCCGCGCCACCGGGTCGCCCAGCCAACGGATCAACCCATCCGAACCGATCACCAGATCGCTGTTGCCGGCGGCATGCATCCGCGCCGCGCGGGCTTCGAACTCGAGCCCGAGCGCCTTCTGCGACGCAGCCTGAACCGCCTTGGCATCCGGTCCGTCCGTTCCCGCCACCGGCGTGAAACGGAATCCGCTCAACTGCCCTACATGATGTCCTTCAACGAAGACATCGCCATTCACACTGATTTCAGCTTCCAGCATCGCATTCTCTCTCAGGCGCTTCATGAGCACAGATGTCCTGCGATCAACAAAGCGTTTCGTCAACCTTTCATGTAACGCGTCGGACAATCGATCTTCGATTTCCCGCGTCTTTTCCTGCCAGTGTGTCGGATCGGCAAGCCAACCGGGCCGATTCGAAACGTAGGTCCAGGTTCTTATCTGCGCGATTCGCGCCGAAAGCGTGTCAATTTCGCCATCTGTTCGATCGGAGCGATGAACCTGCTCCGCAAGAAACTGCTCGTTCACCGTGCCATAGCGGACGAGATCGGAAAAGAGGGTCGAGATAAGATCGGCATGTTGTGCTGGGGTGATACGCCGATAGTCGGGAAGCGCGCAAGCCTCCCAGAGTTTTTCGACGCGCGCCGGCCTGTCGGCGAGATCGATGACCTCGGGATAACGCGATAGCTGTTCCAGCGCCTGCTGGTCGACCGCAGGCAGCGCCCGCGTCAGCCCCGGCACGCGCGGACCCGCCTCGAGGCTGGCGCGCAGCGACGCGATGGAGGAGAAGTCCATCTCCGTCGTCCGCCACTGCAAAACCTTGACGTTGTCGAATTCATGCCCCTCGATGCGCTGCACCAGCTCGTCGTCGAAGGGCGCGACTTGCCCGGTGACGCCGAAGGTCCCGTCCCGCACGTGCCGCCCGGCGCGCCCGGCGACCTGGCCGAGTTCACCCGGATTGAGATTGCGGAACTGGTAACCGTCGAATTTCCGGTCCTGGGCAAAGGCGACGTGATCGACATCGAGGTTGAGGCCCATGCCGATCGCATCGGTCGCCACCAGATATTCGACGTCGCCCGCCTGATAGAGCGCAACCTGCGCATTACGGGTGCGCGGGCTGAGCGCACCGAGCACCACCGCCGCGCCACCGCGCTGCCGGCGGATGAGCTCGGCGATGGCATAGACCTCGTCGGCGGAGAAGGCGACGATGGCCGAGCGCTGCGGCAGCCGGGTGATCTTCTTCTGCCCGGCATAGAAAAGATGCGAAAGCCGCGGCCGCTCGACGATAGTGATGCCGGGCAGGAGCTGCTGCAGGATCGGCCGCATCGTCGCCGCGCCGAGCAGCAGCGTTTCCTCGCGGCCGCGCAGATGCAGGATGCGGTCGGTGAAGATATGGCCGCGCTCGAGATCGCCGGCGAGCTGCACCTCGTCGATCGCGACGAAGGCGGCCTTGGTCTCGCGCGGCATCGCCTCGACCGTGCAGACGGAAAAACGGGCATTGGGCGGCGAAATCTTTTCCTCGCCGGTCACCAGCGCCACATTCTGCGCGCCAACCTTCTCGACCACCCGCGTATAGACCTCGCGCGCCAGCAGCCGGAGCGGCAGGCCGATCACGCCCGTCCCGTGCGCGACCATGCGCTCGATGGCATAATGGGTCTTGCCGGTATTGGTCGGCCCGAGCACCGCGGTCACACCGCGCCCACTCAGAATCATCGGCTGCGAAGTCAGAGTCATGGGTCCATGCAAATGAGGCGGGGTGGCCCCAGGAAAATCTTGGCTCCCGATGGAAGCTGGACAACACATGGACAGCTGCCGCCGCAAACGCAAGGGCAGATTTCAAAATGCCTCGGGGATTACGACCTTTGCGAGTCGCCCGAAACGCGCGAATTTCCGATTCGGAACAGCGTGAGAACGAATCAGCGACGAATCGACGACTCCCGCTGATTCAGCTTTTGTTCACGGCTAAGTATTGATTTTGAATCACTTTTTCCCACTACATGCTGAATCGCAAGACTCCCTCCTGTTCCTATTTTCGTCGTCGTGAGTGACGATCTTCGCCCGATCTCGAACGGGTGAAAATCCGACCGAAGTTAACTTCTCGACCAAAGCCGGAACGAATCGGAGACGAATCGCTGACGCCGCCATTTTCGCCTTTCGTTCACGGCTACATCTGGTAGCGCTATCAGGTCCAGGCCCTAGATGCGCATTGGCGGCAGATCGCCTCGCTCCGCCTCGTCGTATCAGTATTAATCTTTCAAGCGCCGGATTCAGATAGCGTTAAGTCAGGGCGTCCAATCTCGGCTCGCCGATCAAAAACGGAACGAATCGCTGACGAATCGGCGACATCGCGATTTTCCCGCTTTGTTCACCGCAACATATTGTATTTAAATGTCTTTTTAACCATAGCCGCATTTTTGCGAGAAGACGGAAATTAAACCGTGAATCGGGCTTCGTCACATTTCCAGAGCTCAACCGGGAACAAAAATCGCCAATGCGTGTTTCTCGTCCATCCAAATTGCGGATGAAATGAAGGAAACACACCATGCTTGGCACGATACTTCTTATTATCCTCATTCTGCTCTTGATCGGAGCCTTGCCGAATTGGGGTTATAGCCGTGGCTGGGGCTATGGACCTTCCGGCGGTTTGGGGCTAGTTCTCGTGATTATCATTATCCTTGTACTAATGGGCCGCATCTAAAGCCCAACTAACCTGGGGAGTTACGACATGATGAAGAAGATTGTTCTTATTGGTGCCCTCGTCGGCGCCTTGGCATCCTGCACAGCGACCGAGCAAGGTACGGCGATCGGCGCCGGCACCGGTGCGGTCATCGGCGGTGCCGTCACCAACAGCTGGGGTGGTGCCGCCGTCGGCGCCGTTGCCGGCGGTTTGACCGGTGCTCTGATCGGCCAGTCGGTCGAACGCCGGGGCTACTGCGTCTATCGCGACCGCTACGGCCGCCGCTACGAGGCCCGTTGCCGCTACTGATCGGCAAGCATATCGGACTCCCGACGGGCGCCTTGGCGCCCGTTTTCTTTTGGCCTGCCGCATCCGTCAACGACACGTTGACAATCGGTTGCGAAAGTCAAATCTACCGCCGCCCAACGGGCAGGCACATATTTCCTTCACGAGCGCAACGGACAGGCAGAGCCGCCCGGCGCAGCTGAAAGGAACGCCTCCAATGACCCAGATTTTGCTTAATTCTCTCGTCGCTGTTCTGATTACATCGGCTTTCCTGACGACCGCGATATCAGCCCTTAGCGGCGAAAATCGCTCGCTGCGCAAAGTGCCGGCCAGAGCTCGGCCACAGCGACGTCCATAAACAGCAATTGGCGCGTCCGGCCGGACGCGCCAATTGCTTTGACTCTGATCTCTACTGTCGACTCGAAGACAGAAATGCCTAGGCGAAGAACTGTCCGCCATTGGCCGTCAGCGTCGAACCGGTGATGAAGCCGGCATCGTCGGAGACGAGGAAGGTGACGCAACGCGCGATCTCTTCCGGTTCGCCGAGACGACCGACGGGGATCTGCGGAATGATGCGTTCGTTCAGCACCTTCTCCGGCACGGCAAGTACCATTTCCGTTCCGATGTAACCGGGGCAAATGGCGTTGACGGTGATGTTCTTGTTTGCCCCTTCCTGGGCCAGCGCCTTGGTGAAGCCCAGATCGCCCGCCTTGGCCGCCGAATAGTTCACCTGGCCCATCTGGCCCTTCTGCCCGTTGATCGACGAGATATTGACGATACGGCCGAAGCTGCGGTCACGCATGCCGGTCCAGACCTGATGCGTCATGTTGAACAGGCCCGTGAGGTTGGTATTGATCACCTCGTGCCACTGCTGCTGCGTCATCTTGTGGAACATCGCGTCGCGGGTGATGCCGGCATTGTTGACGAGGATTTCGACCGGGCCGATCTCGCTTTCGACCCTGGCAATTCCTTCGCCGCAGGCGAGGTAATCCGAAACATCCCATTTGAACACCGGAACGCCGGTAACGTCGTGGAAGGCTTTGGCCTTCTCGTCGTTGCCGGCATAGCTGGCGGCGACCCTGTATCCGGCATTTTTCAGTGCCATGGATATTGCCGCGCCGATGCCGCGTGTACCCCCGGTGACCAAAGCCACTCTGCTCATGTTCCGCTCCCCTTTTGTTTTTCGCCTCGCCGCGTGGCGGGATCTTCAATCAATCCTGGATCGTATGCTATTTAAAGTGCTTCAAAGCACATGGCCACACCCATGCCACCCCCGATGCAAAGCGTGGCGAGACCCTTCTTCGCGCCGCGGCGCTTCATTTCGAACAGCAGCGTGTTGAGAACGCGCGCACCCGAGGCGCCGATCGGATGGCCGATCGCGATCGCTCCGCCATTGACGTTGACGATCGACGGATCCCATCCGAGATCCTTGGTGACGGCGCAGGCTTGCGCCGCGAAGGCCTCGTTGGCTTCGACGAGATCGAGATCGTTGACCGACCAGCCGGCCTTCTCGAGCGCTTTGCGCGAAGCCGGGATCGGTCCGGTGCCCATGATCTGCGGATCGACACCCGCCGTTGCCCAGGAAACGATGCGGGCGAGCGGCTGGATGCCGCGCCGGACTGCCTCAGCTTCGCTCATCAGCACAGCCGCAGCAGCACCGTCGTTGAGGCCGGACGCGTTCGCGGCCGTGACCGTGCCGTCCTTGTCGAAGGCCGGGCGCAGCTTCCCCATCGCTTCAATCGTCGCGCCGTGACGGATATATTCGTCGGCATCGACCGTAACGTCGCCCTTACGTGTCTTGATGACGTAGGGGATGATCTCGTCGGTAAAGCGGCCGGCCTTCTGCGCCGCCTCCGCCTTGTTCTGAGAGCTGACCGCGAACTGATCCTGGTCGTCGCGCGAAAGCTGCCACTGGCGCGCAATATTCTCGGCGGTGATGCCCATGTGGTAGCCATGGAAGGCGTCGGTCAAGCCGTCCTTGATCATCGTGTCGATCATCTTCATGTCGCCCATCTTGACGCCGCCGCGTAAGTGCGCGGCATGCGGCGCCATCGACATGGATTCCTGGCCGCCGGCAACGATGATCTTGGCATCGCCGGTGGCGATCTGCTGCATGCCGAGCGCGACCGCGCGCAGGCCCGAGCCACAGAGCTGGTTGACGCCCCAGGCCGTCGCTTCCTGCGGAATGCCGGCCTTCATCGCCGCCTGGCGGGCCGGATTCTGGCCCTCGCCGGCGGCAAGCACCTGGCCGAGGATCACCTCATCCACCTCGCCGGCATCGACGCCGGCGCGCTCGAGCGCGCCCTTGATGACGGCCGCCCCGAGCTCATGCGCGAGGACTGTCGCGAAAGCACCGTTGAAGGCGCCGACTGCTGTTCGCCCTGCGCTGGCGATGACGATGGATGGATTGCTCATGGGGACGCTCCTCGTTTTCGTCTCACTTACATAAGTGGAAACTGGCAAAGCTTGGAGCACAAGTCAAACGCGAAGACCGGCTGCGGCCATTTTTCGGCAGCAGCCCGCAGGAGCCCGATTCATCTGCTCCGTGAAAGGTTTGCCGCATCGCACAAAGAGATTGTCACCGGGCTTCTTTTGCGTTTACAGTCTCAAATGGAGGAATATCCATAAATCAGACGGGGGTTCAGGAGACTGATATGGCGAAGCATGAGGGTCAGATCGTTATCAAGAAATACGCCAATCGACGCCTATACAACACGGGCACCAGCACCTACGTGACGCTGGAAGACCTGGCGGAGATGGTGAAGAAGGGCGAAGAATTTACCGTCCAGGATGCAAAAAGCGGAGATGACATCACCCATTCGGTGCTGACCCAGATCATCTTTGAACAGGAATCGAAGACCGGCAATACGTTGCTCCCGATCTCCTTCCTGCGCCAGCTCATCACCTATTATGGCGACCAGATGCAGATGGTCGTGCCGAGCTTTCTCGAACATTCGATGCGCTCCTTTACCGAACAGCAGGCTCAGATGCGCGAGCAGGTGAACCGCGCCTTCGGCGAAACGCCGCTCGGCAAGAACCTGCAGTTGCCGATGCAGATGGTCGAGGACCATGTTCGCCGTAACACCGAGCTGTTTCAGCAGGCGATGCAGATGTTCTCGCCCTTCATGACGCCGCCCGCCAAGGAAAGCCGCAAGGCCGAGGCCAAGGATATCGACGAGCTGAAGGAACAGCTCCGCGCCCTTCAAAACAAGCTCGACAACCTATAATCCGATCGAGACGTCCCGCCCGGCGCTCCGGATCGACACGGCAAAACCGCCGATGACATCGATCAGAGCGATCGTCATCAAAATGAAGAAGACCTGCGTCGCAGCATCCCGGACGAGCAGAAACTCGACCAGGAAGGCGATGAACACCAGCATCGACAGCATGTGGTTGACGAGATTGCCGGGACCGGTTCTGGTCGCTTTGAGGATTTCGAAGAACAGCACGACAAGGGCGATGACGATGAAAAGATCGCCGAGCGCCATGCTCCAGATCGCGCCCGAGATCATCGACAGCACGATGATATCATGTTGCAGTGCCGGAATGCCGCCATCGCCCATCAGGCCCAGCATCGCAAGATTGTAAAGAATAAACGGGATAATCATTAGGGGCATGGCGGCTATCATCGGCAATCTCCCAGCGCATCATGGAAGAATACTGCCGCAAACCCTTGCCCCACCGCAAGTCATTGCAAATATTATATTGTCGAAATGCAAAAGGCCGGCATGACGCCGGCCTTGAAACTTCGATCGGACAAGCCGAATCGGGAAATTATGCGCTTTCCTTCGGCGTCAGAACCTGGCGGCCGCGATACATACCGGTCTTCAGGTCGATATGATGCGGGCGGCGCAGTTCGCCGGAGTTCTTGTCTTCGACATAGGTCGGAGCCTTCAGGGCGTCTGCCGAACGGCGCATACCGCGCTTGGACGGGCTTGTTTTTCTCTTCGGTACAGCCATTTCTCTTACTCCACTTGCGGGCAAAACATTCCCACGGCCACACCGGCGGCCGAAACGGACATGTCGCGATTTCGGAATTTGGCGCGCTTATACATGCAAGGGGTGACCTTGACCAGTCCCCATGCGTATTTTTTGCAAAGCCGATGATTCCAGGCTCAGACTTCGTCTTCCGGCACGATCCAAGGCTCGGCGCGGGCCGCCTCTTCCCATTTCCGCCAGGCCGGATGCGCCTTCATGGTCTCCATATAGGCCAGCGTATCGTTTCGGCTGACGAGGTCATAAATGTCGAACCGGTTGACGACAGGCGCAAACATCGCATCCGCCCCGCAGAATGCGCCAAACAGAAACGGTCCGCCGGATTGCTGCAGTAGGTCGCGCCAGATCGTCTCGATGCGGCTGATATCGGCGTCGACACCATCCTGCAACGCGATCCTGCCCTTCGGCCGGCGAATATTCATCGGGCAGGCACTGCGCAGCGCCCGGAAGCTCGACAGCATTTCCATCGAAACCGAACGGGCGAGCGCCCGCTCGGCGCGATCCCTCGGCAGAAGGCCGGCGTCCGGATAAAGCTCGGCGACATATTCGATGATCGCCAGCGATTCCCAGATCTTCAATGCGCCGTGCTGCAGCAACGGCACACGCCCGGTGGGTGAGATGGCCTTGATGTTGGGATTGCCACCCGCATAGTCGAAGGGGATGAGGACTTCCTCGAAATCGACACCGGCGCCCGTCAGCGCCATCCACGGCCGGAACGACCAGGAGGAATAATTCTTGTTGGCGATGTAGAGCGTCGGTCTGTCCATGGGCCTCTCCCGTTCAGGCTTCGAAATCGAAGATCAGCAATTCGTGAAGATGGTTCATGTCCTTGAGCACGCAGAATACCGGCGGGGCAAGCTCGAAAACAGGGCGCCTCGATGACGCTTGCCGCTTCTCATGATGCCGAAAACTGTGAGCGGTTTTCGGGCATCATCATGCTCTAATGACAAGTTCTGGTCTCAATCGTAGATGCACTTGATGTAATCGCCCGAACCTTGCGCACGCCTCTCGATCAAGCCGGCGAGCCGGCGAAGGCCTCGTCCGGGCTTGCCGGCATTGCGGTCGATCGGGTTCGGCAGCGAGACGGCAAGCAGCGATGCCTGGCGCCGCGTCAGCTTCGAGGCCGGCACCTTGAAATGGTGTTGGGCCGCCGCCTCGATGCCGTAAATGCCGGGACCCCATTCGGCGATATTGAGATAGATTTCCATCAACCGCCGTTTCGACAGAACGAAATCCGTGGTCACCGCGAGCGGAAGTTCCAGCGCCTTGCGTACGAAGGAGCGGCCGTTCCAAAGGAAGAGGTTTTTCGCCGTCTGCATCGGGATCGTACTGCCGCCGCGCGTCGCCTGACCTTTCAGCGTATCCTCGACCAGCATGCGCATTTCCGCCCAGTCGACACCGCCGTGAAAGCAATATTGCCCATCCTCCGACATCATCACCGACTGCACCACAACAGGGGCGATCTTATCAAGCGACACCCATTGCCTGTCGTAGCCACGCAGCAGCACGAGATCGCGCAGCATCAGTGTCGAGACGGGGTGAATGAAGGGCAGCAGATAGAAAAAGATCAGCGCATAGGGAAGGATCAGCACGATCAGCACGGCAAGAACAATGCGTTTCAACACACGCCTGTCTTCGAACCATCGCCGACGAGCCGGCATGTCGACGCTGTCCTCTCTCTCCGGCGCTATATCCAATGTCCCCAGTCCGATTTCGCTCCTGTGGTTCTCATAACGCCTGTGCGGAGCTTATGCCAGAGTGCGCGGCGAATCTTGCTGCCGCCATCGACAATTCCGTTGCAAGCCCGGGGGCGCTCATGCCAAACAGCGCCCATGGACGCGAACCCGGACACTTTCGAGACGAGGCTGAAGAACAACGCCCGCGACATCGAGGCGCTGCTCGACGCGTTGCTTTCGCCGAGTGCCCTTTCCGATGAAATCGCCAGGCCCAAGACGCTGCGCGATGCCATGCATTATGCCGTGCTGAACGGCGGCAAGCGGCTGCGCCCGTTTCTGGTCGTCGAAAGTGCCGCCCTTCTCGGCGGCGATGCCGAGGCGGCCCTTCGTGTCGGCGCAGCCCTCGAATGCGTCCACTGCTATTCGCTCGTGCATGACGACCTGCCGGCCATGGACGATGACGACCTGCGCCGCGGCAAACCGACGGTCCACATCAAGTTCGACGAAGCGACGGCGATCCTCGCCGGCGACAGCCTGCTGACCTATGCCTTCGACATCATCGCCGCGCCGGAAACGGCCCTTCCCGATACGAGCAAGGCATCGCTGGTGCTGGCCCTTGCCCGCGCAGCCGGTCTCGGCGGCATGGCTGGCGGCCAGGCGCTCGATCTCGCGGCGGAAAAGCGGGCCCCCGACGAGACCGGCATCATCCGCCTGCAGGCGATGAAAACAGGCGCGCTGATCCGCTTCGCCTGTGAAGCCGGCGCGGTCATCTCGGCAAGCCCGCCGGAAGATCGGCGCCGCCTGCGCGCCTTCGGCGAAAAGATCGGCCTTGCTTTCCAGCTTGCCGACGACATTCTCGACCTGACTTCGGATGCGGCGACCATGGGCAAGGCGACCGGCAAGGATGCGGCCCGCGGCAAGGGAACACTCGTCGCCCTGCATGGCATGGAATGGGCCGAAACCCAACTGCACCAGCATGTCCGCGATGCCGAGGCGCTGCTTGCCCTCTATGGGGCCCGTGCCACGACCCTCATCGCTGCGGCGCATTTCATCGCCGACCGGAACAGCTGAACCGCAGGTCAGGCTGCCAGTATCTTTTTGAGGGCCGAAACCAGGTGGGCACACTCCTCATCCGTGCCGACGCTGATCCGCAGGAAATCCGAAATACGCGGCTTGGCGAAATGCCGGACGAGGATGCCCCGCTCCCGCAGGGCGGCTTGAAGAGCTGCCCCCGAACGGCTTTCTTGCCTTGCGAAAACGAAATTCGCCTGCGACGGCAAGACCTCGAAATCCAGCGCTTCGAGTTCCCTAACAAGGCTTTCCCGGCTGGCGATGATGTTCCTCCGGCCTGTCTCGAACCACGCCTCGTCCTTGATCGCCGCCGTCGCGGCAAGCTGCGCCAGACGATCGAGTGGATAGGAATTGAAGCTGTCCTTGACCCGCTCCAGCGCCTCGATCAGCGGCCGCTGCCCCAGCGCGAAGCCGATGCGCAGACCGGCAAGCGAACGGGACTTCGACAGGGTCTGGATCACCAGCAGGTTGGAATGCATGGATATCAGCGGGATGGCGCTCTCCCCGCCGAAATCGATATAGGCCTCGTCTATGACGACGACCGCATCCGGATGGGCGGCAACAAGTGCCTCGATGCCTGTGAGCGGCAGGCCGATGCCGGTCGGCGCATTCGGATTGGGGATGATGATCGCGCCACAGGGCCTGTCGTAATCGGCCAGGCGGATCCGGAACCCATCGTCAACAGGCACTTCGATCGCTTCGACGCCGTATAGCAGGCTATAGGTCGAATAGAAGGCGTAGGTCACATCGGGATAGAGAAGCGGCCGCTCATGTTTCAGCAGCGCCTGGAACGCATGCGCAAGAACCTCGTCGGAGCCATTGCCGACGAATACTTCCTCCGCCGTCAGGCCGAAACGAACCGCGATCGTCTCGCGCAATTCCGTGGCAGTGGGATCGGGATAGAGCCGGAGACGATCGTCCGCCGCCTCCCGGATTGCCTCGATCGCCCTAGGAGACGGCCCGTAAGGATTTTCGTTGGTATTGAGCTTGACCATGTTCGCGGTACGGGGCTGCTCGCCCGCGACATAGGGCCGAAGCTTACTGACGATTGGCGACCAGTACTGGCTCATCCGAAGATGCGGCCGGTCATTCCGCCGCCGTCCGCTGGCCGAAACGCTTCTCGATATAGTCGACGACAAGCGCCTCGAAATCGGCGGCAATATTGGGACCGCGCAGCGTCAACGCCTTTCGGCCGTCGATGAAGACGGGGGCGGCCGGCGTTTCGCCAGTGCCCGGAAGCGAAATGCCGATATCGGCATGTTTGCTTTCGCCCGGCCCGTTGACGATGCAGCCCATGACGGCGACGTTCAGCGCCTCGACGCCGGGATATTTCTCGCGCCAGACCGGCATGTTTTTGCGGATGTCGTTCTGGATGTTCTGGGCAAGTTCCTGGAATACCGTCGACGTCGTGCGTCCGCAGCCCGGACAGGCAGCAACCACGGGTATGAACTGGCGGAAGCCCATGACCTGCAGGATTTCCTGCGCCACCTGCACTTCGCGCGTGCGATCGCCGTTCGGCTCCGGCGTCAGCGACACGCGGATCGTATCGCCGATGCCGTGCTGCAGCACGAAGCCCATCGCCGCCGACGAGGCGACGATGCCCTTGCTGCCCATGCCGGCTTCGGTCAGGCCGAGATGCAGCGCATGATTGGAGCGTTCGGCGAGCATGGAATTGACGGCGATCAGGTCTTGAACCTGGCTGACTTTGGCCGACAGGATGATGCGGTTGCGCGGCAGGCCGATCTCTTCGGCAAGGGCTGCCGACAGCAGCGCCGACTGCACGATCGCCTCGCGCGTTACCTGCCGGGCCGAAAGCGGCGACCCAGCCTCGGCGTTCCGGTCCATCAGCGCCGTCAGCAGATCCTGATCGAGCGAGCCCCAGTTGACGCCGATGCGCACCGGCTTGTCATAACGGATCGCCATCTCGATGATCTCGGCGAACTGCTTGTCCTTCTTGTCCTTGAAGCCGACATTGCCGGGGTTGATGCGGTATTTCGCCAGCGCTTCGGCACAATCCGGATGATCGGCGAGCAGCTTATGGCCGATATAATGGAAGTCGCCGATCAAGGGCACGTCCATGCCGAGGCGCAGAAGCCGCTCGCGGATCTTCGGCACGGCGGCCGCACTCTCGTCGCGGTCGACGGTAATGCGCACCAGCTCCGAACCCGCCCGGTGGAGAGCGGCGACCTGCGCGACGGTGGCATCGATATCGGCCGTATCGGTATTCGTCATGGACTGCACGACGACCGGCGCCCCGCCGCCGACGATGACGCCGCCGACATCGACGGCAACGGAAGCGCGGCGCGGTTTCGGATCAAAATCGGCGGCTGAAGACATGGATAGTTCTTGCACCCCTAAAAACAATGCTTTTCAGGTGGATCAAGGCCGGCTGCTTGTCAACCGCCCCTGATATCACTTTTGTTGGGAGGCGGCTCAGTGACCGCCTCCGGAGGTCTCATCGGCATAATGGGCTAGGTTGGACAGCAGCAGAACGACGAGCAGCAGCACCGGCAGCGCCATGAAAACGACGGCAAAACCGATATGCTCGGCGACGAAGCCGATCAACGATGGCGCAACCAGCATGCCGGAATAGCCCATGGTGGTGACCACCGAGATGCCGATGCCGGGCTTGAGGCCGGGAATGTTGCCCGCCGCCGAGAAAGCAATCGGCACCATGTTGGAAATGCCGATACCGCAAAAAGCAAAGCCCAGAATGGCAAGCTCGGCATTGGGGGCCAAGCCTGCAAGCAGCATGCCGACAATGGCAAAAAGCGTGCAGATCCGCAGCGTCTTGACGCCGCCCAGACGGTCGCGCACTAGGTCGCCGCCAAAGCGCATGATTGCCATAGTGGCCGAAAAGGCTGCGAAACCAAGACCGGAAAGCGCGACGGACGCATCCATTTCCTGCCGAAGATAGAGCGCGCCCCAGTCGAGAACCGCGCCTTCCGGCACCATGCTGAACAGCGCCATCAATCCGAGCAGCCACGGCAGCGGCACCATCGGCAGCTTCGTCTTTTCCTTCTTGGTGTCGGGATGCGGCGGATCCGCAAGGATCATCGGCCAGGCGACGGCAAGGAAGATTGCCGCCAGCACCGTCGCCAGTTGCGCATGGCCGAGAATGCCGAGCTTGGAGATCACGATGCCGCCGAGACCTGAGCCGATCAGTCCGCCAAGGCTCCAGAAAGCGTGGCAAGACGACATGATGGCGCGGCGCATGGATTTCTCAACCGACACCGCATTGGCATTCATCGCCACATCCATTGCGCCGATGAAGCCGCCGAACAGGAAGAGCGAGATCGCCCCGGTGAGCACGTTTGGCGCCAGCGTCAATGCCAGCAGTAACGGCAGCACACAGACGGCCAGGACTTGAACGACGATACGCGAGCCGTGTTTGGCGATCTGCGCACCGGCGATCGGCATCATAACCAGCGAGCCGACGCCGAAGACCAGGATCATCAGCCCAAGCTCGAACTTGGTCAGCGCCAGACGCTCGGCAAAATCCGGGATCTTCGGCGCCCAGCAGCCGACGACAAAACCATTCATAAGAAAGAGCAGGGAAACCGCCGCCCGGCTTCTGGTAATGAAGCCACTTCGGGCTCCCGGCGTACTCACATGACTATCCATTTCCGGTCTTCCTCATTGCCGGGCTTGCTTGGCCCGGTTTCCCTAAACTCTATGATGGCGCCTCAGTTCGTTTTCTCGGCGAGAACAGTTCTGCATCCGCGCTCGCGATAACGGGCGAGAATGGCCGGATCGGCATCGTGCTCGACAACCAGGCATTCGCAATGGGCAACCGGCAGGATGCTATGGGGAGCAGCAGTGCCGAACTTCTCCGAGGTTGCAGCCACCAACACTTTTCTGCTCCTGGACGTCGCAAACCGCTTGAACTCCGCATCCTCGAAGCCGAACACCGTGATGCCGGCCTCGAGATCGACGCCGCAGGCGCCAAGAATGCAGAGATCGGGCGAAATCTGCTCCATATCCCGCAAGGCCTTGGCGCCGAGGGAACCGCCCGTCTGCCGGTCGACCATCCCGCCGATCAGGATGACGTTGACGGCAGGCTTGTCGATCAGCGCCGCGGCAATCGCCGGCGCATTCGTCGCAGCCGTGAGTGGAAGTTCGGCCGGCAATGCGTTGGCAATCGCCAGATTGGTGCTGCCGGCATCGAAGAACACGGTCGAACCGGCTGCAATCTGCTTTGCCGCAGCGCGCGCCAGCGCCTGTTTCCGGTCAGCGGCAAAGCCGATGCGTTGCGTCATGCTTCCATGTGCCGGCGAGACCGGCAATGCACCGCCATAAACCCGCTCGCAGAGCCCTGCCGCCGCCATCTCGCGCAGATCCCGCCGTACCGTGTCCTCGGAGACACCGAATTCGAGCGCAAGCTCGGTCGCCAGCACGCGGCCATTCAGCCGCAGCCTCTCGGAAATTACGCCTTGGCGCTCTCGCAACAGAAAATCCTGCATGTTCCTACCGGTTCGCGACCTCATAAACCAGAAACGTGCATAACCGCTTATGATCATGCAGGCAATATGCACGGTCACACGTTTTCTGACGTTTCGAAACAAAGCTCCACCGCCAGAGCCAAATATGCCCTGTTGACCGATCCGAGAGGCGGGAATGCAGGCGGCCGTGCTCTGGGCCTGCGCCATGGTGCTGCTGCGCAAGACCTCACTGCACGAAAAGACCATCATCCAGCTCGCCGTTTCCAACGTCTTTTTTCTTGCCATGACCGGCATTGCCGTTCTCTACACTTGGCAGACACCCGACATGACGCAGCTCGCCCTTCTCATCGCCACCGGCGTCGTTGCGGGCTGCGCGCAGTTCGCCCTTTTCGAAGGCATGCGCCTGGCGCCCGTCTCCGTGCTTGCGGGCCGATATCTCCACGCCCAATGTGGTCGTCGGCGCGGCGATGATCCTTGGCGCCAGATTGATCATCATCGTCAGCGAAAAGCTGCGCCGCCGCATCGCGGCCTGTGCCTGTTTCTGCAGGATTCGTGATTCAGACGGCCGCTTGAGAAAAATATTTGCAGTTGCTGCTTTTATTCGTAGTTTTCTACGCTTCCGGCGCCCTAATTTTCTGCAAACTATCCCACCCGATGACAACCTCCCAAGGATGGATAAAACAATGAACTGGTTGAAAACCGTCGCCGCCGCTGCCCTCATTCAGGCTGCAGCCCTGCTGCCCGCCCATGCCGGCGAAAACCTCGCCGCCATCAAATCGGCCGGCGTCTTCAAGATCGGCACCGAAGGCACCTATGCGCCCTTCACCTATCATGACGAAAGCGGCAAGCTTGTCGGCTTCGATGTCGAGATCGGCGAAGCGATCGCCGCCAAGCTCGGCGTCAAGGCCGAGTTCGTCGAAGGCAAGTGGGATGGCTTGATCGCCGGCCTCGACGCCAAGCGCTACGACACGGTCATCAACCAGGTCGGCATCACCGAAGCCCGCAAGCAGAAATACGATTTCTCCGAGCCCTATATCGCCTCCAAGGCCGTGCTGATCGCCCGCGAGGGCGACGACAGCATCAAGACCTTCGCCGACCTGAAGGGCAAGAAGGCCGCCCAGTCGCTGACCAGCAACTTCGGCAAGCTCGCAACCGAAGCCGGCGCCGAGCTCGTCGGCACCGATGGTTTCGATCAATCGATCCAGCTGGTATTGACCAAGCGCGCCGACGCCACGATCAACGACAGCCTCTCCTTCCTCGATTTCAAGAAGCACAAGCCGGACGCGCCGGTAAAGATCGTCGCCGAGCAGGAAAATGCCGATTACTCCGGCATCATCATCCGCAAGAACGAGCCAGAGCTTCTGGCCGAAATCAACAAGGCGCTTGCCGACATCAAAGCCGACGGCACTTACAAGAAGATCGCCGACAAATATTTCGGCCAGGACGTTTCCAAGTAATTTAAACCGCTTCCCATCCCCTCCCCACAAGGGGAGGGGTTTCGATGCTGCCGTTCACATCTCAAAACAGCCTCCCAGCCAACAGTACGGTCGCTATTTGGTGCGCCGGGGCCTCCTATAAGCCCTCCCCCTTGTGGGGAGGGGTTGGGGAGGGGTATTCCACTTCAAGGTTCCAACCGACCAGAAAGAACGCCCTTGCCGCACTGGCTCCAACTCATGGCGGAATCGCTCCCCTCGCTCCTCTGGGCGGGGTTGATCTTCACCATTCCGCTGACCCTGCTATCCTTCGCCTTCGGCCTGACGCTTGGGCTCGCCACCGCGATCGCCCGGCTCTTCGGGCCGATGCCGCTTTCGGCCGTCGCGCGCTTCTATGTCTGGGTCATTCGCGGAACGCCGCTGCTCGTGCAGCTCTTCGTCATCTTCTACGGCCTGCCGAGCCTCGGCATCCTGCTCGATGCCTTTCCGGCCGCCCTCATCGGCTTCACGCTGAATATCGGCGCCTATAGCTCCGAGATCATCCGCGCCGTCATTTCCTCGGTACCGAAGGGCCAGTGGGAAGCCGCCTATTCGATCGGCATGAGCTGGCGCCAGGCGATGAGCCGCACCATCCTGCCGCAGGCCGCCCGCGTCGCCGTGCCGCCTTTGTCGAACACCTTCATCTCGCTGGTCAAAGACACCTCGCTTGCCGCCGCCATCACCGTGCCCGAGCTGTTCCAGGCCGCACAGCGCATCGTCGCCACCACCTATGAGCCATTGATCCTCTATATCGAGGCGGCGCTGGTCTATCTCGTCCTGAGCTCCGTCCTCTCGCAGCTGCAGGTGCGGCTGGAACGCCGCTTCGCGCGTTATGGCGGCATGCTGGAGGCAAATGCATGATCGAGCTTTCCAACATCGAAAAGCGCTTCGGCGACGCCGTCATCCTCAAGGATATCAGCATCCGCATCCCCGAAGGCAGCGTCACCGCGCTGGTTGGGCCTTCGGGCGGCGGCAAGAGCACGCTGCTGCGCTGCATCAACCTGCTCGAAATTCCAACCGCCGGCTCCATCCGCCTCGGAGAGGAAACGCTGGCCTTTGCGCCGGGCAAACGAACGAGCTGGCCGGCGATCCAGAAGATCCGCCGCCAGACCGGCATGGTCTTCCAGAACTTCCAGCTCTTTCCGCATCAGACCGCGATCGAGAATGTCATGGAAGGCCTGGTGACGGTGCTGAGATGGCCGAGGCCAAAAGCTCGCGAGCGTGCGATGGAATTGCTGACCAAGGTCGGCATGACCGACAAGGCCGATGCCTGGCCTTCGACACTATCGGGCGGCCAGCAGCAGCGCGTCGCGATCGCCCGTGCGCTGGCGCCGTCGCCGCGCGTGCTTCTGTGTGACGAGCCGACATCCGCCCTCGATCCCGAGCTTTCGGCCGAAGTGGTCGATGTACTCGGCAAACTTGCCAGCGAAGGCACGACGATGGTGATGGCGACCCACGATCTCCGGCTCGCCTCGAAGATCGCCAATGACGTGGTTTTCCTGGAAGCCGGCAGCGTGGTGGAAACGGGCAGCGCCAGAGCAATCTTCAGTGCGCCGGAGCGCGAACGCACCAAGCGCTTCATCTCGACGATCAACGCCGCCCATACTTACGATATCTG
>NZ_VSZV01000356.1:168631-180423 GCF_008919455.1 Rhizobium sp. PEPV16 | reverse complement strand
CAGATCAGGCGACAGCAGACAATGTGGGGTCAGAACACCGGTTACGTTCAAGCAATACGGTCATGCCCTGAACTTCCAGGCGGAAGCTTTGGCCGAAGCCGTCTTTCGTTCAAAGGGCGGCAGCGCGGCTTATGTCAAGGAAATTGTGCGCCGTCTCGCCCAACAAAGCATCATGAGAGGTATCGGCCCACTCGTCTCACGCGAGGATGTTGAGGTGGTCTTTTCTCTCGCTGAAGCAGAGGTCAGCTCGCTCAAGAGGAATGAAAAAACGGAAAGAAGACACATCATCGAGGAAGACGATGAAGACGATTGCTGTGGCTGCTGACACTTGAACCAAACAGAGGATAGACGGCGGACCGGCGAATAGCAGCGACGCGGATAATCGCAAACACCTGACGAACCAAGGGAAACTAAAGTGAGAACCTCACCCCGAAAGGTCGCCGTCGCAGCCCTCCGGAGGCTAGGCCCCCGGCACCTGACTTACAGGCGTCGCTT
This sequence comes from Rhizobium sp. PEPV16, assembly GCF_008919455.1. NCBI lineage: Bacteria > Pseudomonadati > Pseudomonadota > Alphaproteobacteria > Hyphomicrobiales > Rhizobiaceae > Rhizobium > Rhizobium sp. PEPV16. The sequence goes on along the minus strand of NZ_VSZV01000356.1, from coordinate 179,928 downwards.
GCACAACCCCGCGGCGTCTAACGCGGAGAAGCACGGTCGGTGTTCAAAGCTAATGGGAACTCTTTAATGACCTCCATCTGCATCAAGGCTCGGCGTCTTCCAACGACGGGACATCGGCAATCTCACAAAAGAAGGACGCTATCGCAATGGCCGCCCGCACCCGCAGAGCCATCTCAGAAAACGAGATCACAAGCATGCATCCAACAGACGGAACATGGGCCGCGTTTCGAAATCGAAGCAGCTCGACCTGATACTTCACACGCTCATCCCTGGCGCACGAAGCGTCGGATAAAACACTGGTGGGAGACCAAAACATGACCCCTGATTTGAGCATAGACTGTCCAGCTCCGTCGATCAACGTGCAGCACTGGGTGCGCGGCGAACCGCTTTCCTACTTCCAGCTCGGCAAGATATACATCCTCGAGTTCTTTTCGACTACCTGCGGACCTTGCGGGCCGGCGCTGTCCCACTTGGCTCAGTTGCAGGAGGAATACAGCGACATGGGAGTTGAGGTTATCGGAGTTGCGGCAAATGAGCGGGCTGCAACGGCTGACGAGGCCCTAGCTCAGGTGGACGCGTGGGTGACCAAATGGCTCCCCAACTCGAACATTCGGATCGGGTTCGACTACTCAGGCGAAATGGCTAAGCATTGGCTGGATGCCAGCGTGACTTTCCATGTTCCACAGGCGCTCATTGTCGACCGAGACGGTAGCATTGCCTTTATCGAAGATTCGAACAACTCACTCGAGGACGTTCTGCCAAAAGTGATTGACGGCAGCTGGCGCGCCAGCGAGGAAGCAAAAAATGCCGAAAGCGAACGCATTGCTGAAGGCGAGATCGATGCTCCGGCGAACGCGTTGCGTCGCCGAATCCGGGCGGCGAGAGAGATTGAGGATTGGAAGACGGCGCTCGCGGCCATTGAAGAGGGCATCAACCTTTACCCGGACAGCATCACCTTGCGCCAGTCACATGTCTCGATGTTGATGGGAGAAATGTGCGACATGGAGGCGGGCTGGATAGCATTGGGCCAATTTGCTAGCGATGCAATTGAACGAAACTCTGAAGATTGGCTTCTCGCGGCGATGCAAGAACTCTTCGGTCCACACTACGATTACTCGGGCCTTCCAACGGCGGAACGCTTTTCGATGGGCAAGAAGCTCTCCGAACGAATCCTCAGATTGTTTCCGCAGCAAAATGCCCTCTCACGCGTTGAGTCTTACGAGAGGATTGCCTTTTACTACAATGAGAGCGGCGACAATGACCGCGCTGTGGATTTGATCGAGCAGGCTTTGAAGTTCGTAGCCGGAGAGTCTCTCCCGGACGTCCAGAAGCGGGAAGAGCTGGGGCGCTTGCTGCATACCTTGGCAGAATACAAGGGTGAGCAGGTTTGTTATGGGGAGATTTGCGCGGCTCCATGGAAGCAGTGTTGAAAATAGGAACCTGTTGGCGGCTCAGGCAGCGTCGACAGGAATTCTAACGAACCATTGGAGCAAAAACGCATGTTTGATCCGACCGGATCGCTCGCGTTTAGCGCGAGCTTCTGCATCGGACAGGTTCGCGGATCTGTGGCCGGGTCTAAGTCCTCGCGAGAGGGCATGGTCATCAGAAGGGTTCGATCGATTCGTTTTGTGATGGTCCTGAAGCGATTGACGCAAGACAGATTCAGATGGCCACGTCGGGAGACGGCGGTGGCGCCGCTTTCAACCGAGCAGCTCCACTGGATCCTCTACGGCATCGATGTCGACGCGACGGTTCGCCATTCGGTTCGGCGATACCAGATCGCCAGCTGACGCTCTCGCGTCTGGCCTGTCCCTGCTGCCGCCATCAAGGACTTCGTCGGAGGCATCCTGGAACACGGTAACGTCGAGATCGCACGCCGGCATGGCGGCAAGCGCGTCCTGCGTGGCGTCGACGCCGCCGACGACCTTGGTCATATTCCTTGCCGGTCTTTAAAACGTCTGATCACGCCAGTCTGCATGGCGGCAGACGGCTTTCGGGCTTGCCCAGTCAAGCATGCGGTAGAGAACGGCGCGATGGCGACTTCGGTCTGCTGACCAGGCTGCGACTTGGCCCGCAGACGCCGCCCTATGATGGCCTTGTATCGCCCGATTGCCGTTTCGACCAGCAAGAGTTTGCCGTTAGAGACCTGCCTCACCCGGGCGCCGAAGCCATGAAGTGCCATATACGCAATAATATATGCGATAATATATTATATAACTTCGGGTTTCTCATGATAATAGGTGACGTCTGCCAAATCGGAAATTATATACCATAAAATATACTCAACACATCTGTTGCGTTGTTTGTCATTTTCATCAAGTGTCCCGTCATGAGGAGCTACGGTAGCAACGGAAATTCTTTCCCGATGAATGCTGAAATCTTGCCGGCGACATCATCGTCGGCAGACTTACAAAGGAGCACGATGACATGGAGCGCCAAAAGAAATCAGACAAGCGCCTTGGCTACTCGCACCTGAGGTTGGCAACCATCGACGGCGTGTCGCTGCCTGGTCTGCAATTGTCACTCGACCGGCAGGAGGGCTCCGGGTCGACGAAGAAGAGCTTTTTCCAACAATGGCTCCTGGATTTTGCTTTCGGTTGCGAGCTATTTTATCCAATCCAGCTATATGAACATCTCGCAACGAGCGAGGGCGACGACAAAGGCGCTAAACCGTTAAGTGAGAGTTATGAGTATGGACTTGGGAGAATTCGGACCGGCCGCCACGTTCCTCATTTGAAATCCACGTCTCTCGGGTTTCCATATTCCAGAATGGAAGCGCCGGCTCAGTCGCCAACGCCCGCAGACTCCAACAAAAGGTCGGCGAGCGGATGGAGGATATCATGGACGACATGGATGCGACGCAAGCAAAGGACGGCTCGGGCACACAAGTTTCAACAGGTGCGAACCAGCACGGCTGGAACATCGAAAGATGGTAAGAAAGTCTTCAGGAACCTGACCATTGTGCGGCACACGCGAGCCGCAGTTCAAATCCTGCTGCCGCTATCATATACGCTGACAACGGTCGCTCGTCGGCAAAAATCAAGGATATTTGGCCCGCAAGGTTTGCCCAATTATACTGCAGAAAGGATTTCATTCTCCGTGACATTATGTTCTTCGAAATGCATTCGCATCGCCGCACTTGCAGCGGCCGCCATCGTGCTGGGCACCCAGATCGCAATCGCGCAAGAATCGTCTATAGGGTCTCAGTGGCTGAACACGCCGGCATCTCGAGTGGAAGCGCTTGCGGTCCTCCAGACCTTGAATGCCAACCTCCTGAGTAACGCCAGTGCTACGTTGACCCTTGACCGCTGGTGCGCCGCGCATAAGCTCGCACCGGAAGGTTCCAAGATCGTAGCTCAGCGTGTGGGCGGGCGAGGCAAACCGGCCGATGAGCACATCCGTGAACTTCTGACCGTCGGCCCCGGTGAGCTTATCGCTTATCGCCGCGTCCGCCTGGTCTGCGGCGACCGCGTCTTGTCCGAAGCCGACAATTGGTATGTACCTGCAAAATTAACTGCAGAGATGAATCAGGCGTTGAATACCAGCGATATCGCGTTTGGCAGAGCCGTTCAGGCTCTCAATTTCACTCGCACAAACCTGTCTGCCACGTTGCTCTGGTCCCCTCTATCCGAAGGCTGGGACATGGACGGCTTAACAGCGCACGAAACAAGTTCCCTTACCCTGCCGCCGTTCCTGCTCGAACATCGTGCCGTACTGAAACTTCGAGACGGCACGCCGTTTAGCACCTTGGTCGAAAGCTACACGGACAAAGTACTAGACTTTCCAGTTCCGCGCCTGCTTTCTCAATAGCGCTTCGGTATCTCGGAAGAATTGGCGAACAACTCGGAATAAATCGACTGCCACTGCGTGCGACAAACGCCCTTGTCGTGCGGAAGCGTGCCGGCCGGACGATTGCCCTTGTCCGTCGTTTGATCGCGGGCTCCACGCACGATAGCCTGTGTGTAACCTGACCCTACGCCATCGCAGATTGTCGCTTGACGTCCCCTCGGCAAGCCTCTACCCTTTTTGGCATTCACCAGGGGGGTCCCGGCAAGGGGCTGAGATACTGCTATCGCGCGCAGCGACCCGTTGAACCTGATCCAGTTCATACTGGCGTAGGGACGGTGCAAGCGCTCCAAGGCAGTGGATTCACGCGTGGAATCCGTGCCGGCGTCTTTTCATCATTCCGGCTGAGGACTGGGTCTCCAATCGAACTTTGGAGCCTCAAACCATGAATATCGCAGCCACCCCAACCGTCACCACCGGCCCCTTGGCGGCATCCAGGAAGATCTACATTCGGGGGGACGTCCATCCCGAAATTTGCGTGCCGATGCGCGAAATCAGCCTGCATCCGACATCGGGCGAGCCGCCCGTCGTCGTCTACGACTGCTCCGGCCCCTATACGATCGAGGGCGCCGAGATCCGTATCGAACAGGGGCTGCCCTCACTGCGACGCGACTGGGTTCTCGCCCGCGGCGACGTCGAGGCCTATCAGGGCCGCCATGTCCGTCCCGAAGACAACGGCTTTGCCAGCGGCGAAAGGCTGACGCCCGAATTCCCCACGCTACGCCAGCCGCTGCGCGCAAAGGACGGCAAGGCCGTCACCCAGTTCGCCTATGCGCGCGCTGGTATCATCACGCCGGAAATGGAGTTCATCGCCATACGCGAAAACCTTGGCCGCAAGGCGCACGCGGATGCCATGGTCCGCGACGGCGAAAGCTTCGGCGCGCATATTCCGGACCATGTGACGGCGGAATTCGTCCGGCAGGAAGTGGCGGCGGGTCGGGCGATCATCCCCGCCAACATCAACCATCCCGAAGCTGAGCCGATGATCATCGGCCGGAATTTTCTGGTGAAGATCAATGCCAATATCGGCAATTCGGCCGTCACTTCGTCGATGGCGGAGGAGGTCGAGAAGATGGTCTGGGCGATCCGCTGGGGCGCCGATACGGTCATGGACCTGTCGACCGGCCGCAACATTCACAATATCCGCGACTGGATCATCCGCAATTCGCCCGTGCCGATCGGCACCGTGCCGCTCTACCAGGCGCTCGAAAAGGTGAACGGCATTGCCGAGGACCTGACCTGGGAGGTCTATCGCGACACGCTGATCGAGCAGGCCGAGCAGGGTGTCGACTACTTCACCATCCATGCCGGCGTGCGGCTCGCCTATATCCCGCTCACCGTCAACCGCGTCACCGGCATCGTTTCCCGCGGCGGCTCGATCATGGCCAAGTGGTGTCTGCACCATCACAAGGAGAGTTTTCTCTACGAGCACTTTGAGGAAATTTGCGACATCGCCCAGGCCTATGACGTTTCCTTCTCGCTCGGCGACGGCCTGCGCCCTGGCTCCATCGCCGATGCCAACGATGCAGCGCAATTCGCCGAACTGGAAACACTGGGAGAGCTGACCAAGATCGCCTGGGCGAAAGACTGCCAGGTGATGATCGAGGGCCCCGGCCATGTGCCGATGCACAAGATCAAGGAGAACATGGACAAGCAGCTCGAGGTCTGCGGCGAGGCACCCTTCTACACGCTCGGGCCGCTGACGACGGATATCGCACCGGGCTACGATCACATCACCTCTGGAATAGGCGCAGCCATGATAGGCTGGTTCGGCACCGCGATGCTCTGCTACGTCACCCCGAAAGAGCATCTCGGTCTTCCCGATCGCAATGACGTCAAGACCGGCGTTATCACCTATAAGATCGCGGCCCACGCGGCTGATCTCGCCAAGGGGCATCCGGCAGCACAGCTGCGCGATGATGCGCTCTCGCGTGCCCGTTTCGAATTCCGCTGGGAGGATCAGTTCAACCTCTCGCTGGACCCTGAAACCGCCCGCAGCTTTCACGACGAGACGCTGCCGAAGGAAGCCCATAAGGTGGCGCATTTCTGCTCCATGTGCGGCCCAAAATTCTGCTCCATGCGCATCTCGCACGATATCCGCGCCGAAGCACAGAAGGAAGGTCTGGATGCGATGGCAGCGCGTTATCGTGAGGGCGGCGGCCTCTATATGCCGATAGAAACCCAACAGCAATCGGGCGAATGAGATGCGTGTGCTTGTCAAAGGGGCCGGCGTTGCCGGCCTGACGGTGGCGCATGAACTGCGCGCTCGAGATGCCGAGCTCACCGTGCTCGATCCATATGACGGTTTCCTCGGTGCTGCATCGTGGCTCGCGGGCGGAATGTTGGCGCCCTGGTGCGAGCGGGAGAGTGCTGATCGCGCTGTGCTGATGCGCGGCCTCACCGCCGCCGACAAATGGGAGGCAATGGTGCCTGGAGAGGTGCGACGAAACGGAACGCTCGTGGTCGCCCCGGCCCGCGATCTTGGTGAACTGCAACGCTTTGCCTGCCGCACGACCGGTTATGAATGGCTGGAAGAGACGGCGATTGCGGCGCTGGAACCCTCTCTTGCCGGGCGGTTCCGGCATGGGCTGTTCTTCCGCCGCGAAGCCCATCTCGATCCTCGGCGAGTGTTGTGTCTGCTGCGCACCAAGCTGACGGTTCAGGGGGTCACCTTCGTGGGCGAGAGCCCGCACGAGGAGAGCTTTGACGGTGTCGTCGATTGCACGGGCGCAGCGCAGATCGGCCAGGCGAAGGAGTTGCGCGGCGTTCGCGGCGAAATGCTCTACCTTAGAAGCTTTGACGTGGATCTCTCCCGGCCGGTCCGCTTGCTCCATCCGCGTTTCCCCGTCTACATCGTCCCGCGTGGAGACGGTCTGTTCATGGTCGGCGCGACGATGGTCGAGACGGAATTCGACGGGCCTATAGTCGCCCGTTCACTGATGGAACTGCTCAACGCTGCATACACGCTATTTCCGGCCTTTGCCGATGCAACCATAATCGAAACGGGTGTCGGAATCCGTCCAGCCTTTCCGGACAATCTTCCCCGCGCAAGCCGTCAGGGAAAGGTGATCTCGCTCAACGGCCTCTACCGCCACGGCTTTCTGCTCGCGCCAGCCATGGCCGCCGAGGCCGCTGAACTTGTCTTCGACCAACAGGCCACGAGAAGGAAAGCCCCATGAAATTGATCGTTAATGGCGAGGAACACGATGTCGCGGCTGAGACACTGTCAGAGCTTTTAGTCCTGATGGAATACGAGGGTGACTGGCTGGCGACAGCCGTCAACGGTGAGCTTGTCCATCGCGAAGACCGGTTCGATCGTTCGCTCAACGACAATGACAAGATCGAAATCCTGTCGCCGATGCAGGGAGGCTGACGGATGCTGACGCTTTATGGGGCCGAAATTACCTCCCGTCTGCTGCTCGGCACAGCGCGATACCCCTCTCCTGCAATCCTCGCTGAGGCCGTCAGGCAATCGGCGACGGAAATCGTCACCGTCTCGCTTCGTCGTGAGATGTCTGGCGGCCGCAGTGGGGGCGCCTTCTTCGAGATGATCCGCGCGCTCGGCGTTCGTATCCTTCCCAACACTGCAGGTTGCCACAGCGTCGCGGAAGCGGTGCTGACCGCAAAGATGGCACGCGAGCTGTTCGCCACCGACTGGATCAAGCTCGAGGTCATCGGCAACCACGATACGCTACAGCCGGATGTCTTCGGTCTCGTCGAGGCGGCTCATATTCTTGTCAGTGAAGGTTTTGAAGTCTTCCCGTATACGACGGACGATCTGGTCGTGGCCGAACGACTGCTGGAGGCCGGCTGCAAGGTGCTCCTGCCTTGGTGCGCACCGATCGGCAGTGCCGCCGGGCCGCTCAATCCGACAGCGCTCAGAGCGATGCGGGCACATTTCCCTGACGTGCCGCTGATCGTCGATGCCGGGATTGGCCGGCCGTCGCATGCAACTTCGGTCATGGAGCTCGGCTTCGATGCGGTTCTGCTCAACACCGCCGTTGCCGGCGCCGGCGATCCCGCGGCGATGGCAGCCAGCTTTGCCGTGGCAACCGCCGCCGGCAATCAAGCCTTCAACGCCGGCCTGATGGGGCCTCGCGACATGGCCGTACCCTCCACGCCGGTGATCGGAAAGGCGGTGTTCACATGAAGCTCGATCCCTTCTACCTGATCGTAGACAGCGCCGAGTGGATTGCCCAGTTGGTACCCCTCGGCGTCAAGCTGGTGCAGTTGTGCATCAAGGATCGGCCGGAGACTGAACTATGCACCGAGATCCGTCGCGCACTAGCAGTCTGCGCCAAACATCAATGTCAGCTGATCGTTAACGACCACTGGCGGCTGCGATCGAGGAAGGTTGCGACTGCGTCCATCTCGGCCAGGAGGATCTTGCGACAGCGGACCTCGACGCGATTCGAGCGAATGGCCTGAAACTCGGCCTGTCAACGCACGACGAACGCGAGCTGGAAACCGCATTGGCAGCAAAGCCTGATTATATCGAACTCGGCCCGGTCTACACGACGATCCTCAAGCAGATGAAATGGGCACCGCAAGGGCTGCCGAGGCTAAGAGAATGGAAATCGCGCATCGGCGACCTGCCTCTGGTGGCCATCGGCGGGTTGAATGTCGACGCATCGAAGGCGTCCTTGCTCACGGGGCGGATAGCGTCGCGGTCGTGACCGATGTGATGCGGCACGAAGATCCGCAACTGAGAACGAAGCAATGGATCGTCGCCACAGCGCAGGCGAGAATCCGCATTCTTCAGTAAGTCGTCAGGAAACCTTGGTGAGGGGATTTTAGAAACCTCGGTTCGTCAACGTAATGGCACCATCAAAAATCGGAGTTTCAACCACATGGAAACCGAAAGCGTTTCGGTCTTCAAACGCTATGAACTTCCCACCCTGCAACCGCTGACAAAGCTTACGTCTAGCCCCATTCGCGCTCGAGCCCATGAATCAGTGACGACAGAGAATTTAGGCAAACCGACTTCCAAGACTTGATCATCAATGCGCGTGGATCTAATGAGGCGCGTCAGAGATCCTAGGGGTTTAGAATGCAAGTTCTGGTACGTGACAACAACGTTGAGCAAGCATTCCGTTTTTTGAAAAAGAAGTTGCAGCGCGAGGGCGTCTTCCGGGAGGCCCGACTTCGGGAGCGTTTTGAAAAGCCCTCCGAAAAACGTGCCCGCGAGAAGGCCGAAGGTATCAGGCGTGTCCGTAAACTCGCTCGCAAAAAGCTTGAGCGGGAAAGCGGTATTTCGGTCCCCAAGAAGCCGAGAGCCTCCGGTCGCTAATTTGAATCAATTGGAGGATGTTTCGTCTGTCGAGGGTAATGGGGTTGTAGTGCCTGAGATATCCCTTCCTGCAGGCCGTGCTGATAGTGATTGCCGAAGCGGAGCGTATGGATGAGCGCCGACGCATGCTCGATCTCGCCATCGGGGCCGCCGACCGCCGATTACCATCGGCTTCGACCATTTCTCGCAAACCGACCCCACCGAGGATCATCTTCGTCAGCAAAGCACCGAGCATTGGCGCGTGTGGCAAGAATTTCTGGCTTCAGATCCTCGACGAGGCCCTGCCCCGCCTCAGGGTTCTTGATCACGCGATGTCCGAATAGAGATTCAGCAGGACGGGAGCCGCCTTGCCGCCTTCGATGAGACTGTTTCTATCTGCAAAAGCGTCTTGCGAATACTCACAGCTTCTGTACGTTGCCTTCTCGTAGGATGGTACACCGCCGGACCGCGCGAAGCTTGTGGCAATTTCTTAGGTCTATGGAAATCGGTATGGGACCTAACGCTAAAGACCTTGCCGCTCTGCGTATTGAGAACACGCCTGCCACTCTTTGAGAGATAGCCCTCGACCGCATGAGGCGCGCCATCATCAGCGGGCTCTTTGAGCCTGGCGGCCGCCTCGTATAGCGCAGCCTTTGCGGCCAGTAGGCGTTTTTCGCTCGGAAATCCGGAGCAGTGGCCGATTGTTCCCAAACTGGATTGCAACGACGCCCGCCAGATCTACGAGATACGGGCGGCGCCGACACCTTCTCGAGGACACCTTAAACGCTCCAAAGAATGACCAGGTCGGCGCCATTCGGCTATCGGAAACGCTCGATGCCGAACCGGCTGTCTTCCTGGAGCATATCTGCCGCCTCGGCCTGGAAGGCATCGTCGGCAAGCACCTCGATCGCCCCTATCGCTCGGGCCGGACCGGGATCGGGTGAAAATCAAATGCGTCCAGAGCGAGGCCTTCTTTATTGTCGGCTATCTATATGTAGCGTTAAACCGATTAACCGCATAAGCGACACAAGCAGCAAACAATCAGGTCAACCATGACACCTTACCTCACGAGACAGAAGCATGCCGAGGAAAGACTCGGTACAGCGCTTCAACAAATGAATGACGCAATCCGCGACGTACACAAATCCGGTATTGATGTCGATATCAGCACGCTCACCATGCACACGCCGCGTGGCCCGATGGTTCAAGTCGACCTCAAGACGTTCCGCGCATATGGCGCGCCGCCAGTGTTGCGATTGGTGGAGGAGTAATGCCGTGAGATCGCTCGCTGATCACCGTGCTGCGATGATGGCGCGGCTGGGTTTCGGTCGGCAAGCTGACGCGCACGCGTCTCTTCGGAGCAAGGGTGGGACGAATGACTCCAGGCGCTAGCCAATTTATTCGCGCCAGCCGAGTAGGCGGAAGCGTCCAGCCCGGCTGGGTCTGAAGCCTGGATGGCCCTATAAGCTGTAGGAGCGTTGAAGGGCTTCCCATTAAGCGCGTCCTGTACCCCGGCGAGCTACTGCAGGCACCCTCCTTATGGCAGCTGCGTAACGACTTCAGCGCGACGCGTGTTTCAAATCTTGTCTAAAACTCCTAGAGCGGCCGCGGTCCTTCGGATCGTTGACGTGTCAAAATCCTCGCGACCGACCACCTGCAGGTCCACACGCACCACCCAGAGACGACCGCGGAGGAGCTGTGTGACTACGGCTCGATCTTTATCGGTGACCTGGCCATCGTTTACGGGTTGCCATAGACGACGAGCAGGTCCTTGGCGTCGATCTGGTCGCCGGTCCGCACCAGCACCTCGGAAATGGTGCCGTCCTTTTCCGCATGCAACGCCGTTTCCATCTTCATCGCCTCGATCGAGACGAGCACGTCACCGGCATTGACGGCCTGGCCGGGCGAGACGAAGACACGGCTGATGACACCCGGCATCGGCGCGCCGACATGAACGGCATTGCCCGGCTCCGCCTTGCGGCGGACGGCGGCACCCGTCGCCCCATGGGCCCGGTCCGGCACCTTGATGCGGCGCGGCTGGCCGTTGAGTTCGAAGAAGATGGTCACCATGCCCTGGCTATCGGTCGCGCTCATCGCCTGGTTGACAATGACGAGCGTCTTGCCGCGCTCGATGTCGGCAAACAGTTCCTCGCCGTCCTTGAGACCGTAGAAATAGGCGGGT
>NZ_VSZV01000356.1:167090-168621 GCF_008919455.1 Rhizobium sp. PEPV16 | reverse complement strand
AAAAGTGTGAGCGGTTTTCGGACGACATCATGCTCTATTTCTTTGATTTAGACCCGGATTCAGATTTTAGGCCGACCTGGCCTAAAATCATCCGGATCTAATGCCGGGGTGCGAACATCCCGGCATTGTTGGAACGCCAATCAGGAGGCCGTGACAACCGAGCGCGCCGCCTTCAGCGCATTGCCCCACCAGGTGAGCTGGTCGAGCTGGTTCTTCGCCGCTTCGTTGAGATGCGCGTAATCGCTGAGGCTCTTGCCTTCCTTGAGGACGCCGAGATATTCGCCAAGCGCGATATGCACGCCCGTTTTCACCGAAGCCGCACCCATTTCCACGAAGATCATGCGAAGATGCTCGACCGCACGTGCGCCGCCGACACCGCCGTAACCGACGAAACCGACCGGCTTCTGGAGGAACTCGCCGAGGTCGATGGCGTTCTTCAGAACCGCCGTTGGAGCGTGATTGTACTCGGCAACGGTGAAGATGAAGCCGTCGAATTCACGCAGCTTCTTTTTCCAGCGCTCCGCCGTCTCGCTTTCAGCGGTTGTGGTACGCTGCTCACCGAAAAAATGCATGGGATAGTCGAGCAGGTCGAGAACCTCGACCTCAATGTCCTGGCGCTCGGCGGCGATAGCGGCAATCCACTTGGCCGGATGCTCGGCAAAACGGCCAATACGCGTGCTGCCGACAATGACGGCAATCTTCAATTTGCTCATGGAGATGATTTCCTGATGGGTCTTGGGGGCGGGTGGTAAGAGTGCAATTCTATGAGAAAGCCTCCGCGCCGGGCAAGGCGCGAAGGCTGCGGACATTCGAAAAATCAGTTTTTTGACAGGTCGATCGTACACAATCGAGTGAACGGAGCCGGCTCGCAAAGTCGGCTGATGGGCGCCTTTGCGAGGATGGCAGCCCTTCAGCCTGCGTAGACGACAAGCAGGTCCTTGGCGTCGATCTGGTCGCCGGCCCGCACCAGCACTTCGGAAATCGTGCCATCCTTTTCCGCATGCAGCGCCGTTTCCATCTTCATCGCCTCGATGGAGACGAGCACGTCGCCGGCATTGACGGCCTGGCCGGGCGAGACGAAGACACGGCTGATCACACCCGGCATCGGCGCGCCGACATGAACGGCATTGCCCGGTTCGGCCTTGCGGCGGACGGCGGCACCTGTCGCCCCATGGGCCCGGTCCGGCACCTTGATGCGGCGCGGCTGACCGTTGAGCTCGAAGAAGATGGTCACCATGCCCTGGCTGTCGGTGGCGCTCATCGCCTGGTTGACGATGACGAGCGTCTTGCCGCGCTCGATATCGGCAAACAGCTCCTCGCCGTCCTTGAGACCATAGAAATAGGCGGGCGTCGGCAGCACCGAGACCGGGCCGTAGGTATCGGAGGCGAGCGCGAAGTCGGTGAAGACCTTCGGATACATCAGGTAGGAAGCGAATTCGAAGTCGCTGACCTCGCGCTCGAGCTTCGTCTCGATGACTTTACGCTCCGCATCGAGATCGGCCTCCTTGAGCAGCGAGCCGGGACGGACGGC
>NZ_VSZV01000356.1:165059-167080 GCF_008919455.1 Rhizobium sp. PEPV16 | reverse complement strand
ACATCAGGTAGGAAGCGAATTCGAAGTCGCTGACCTCGCGCTCGAGTTTCGTCTCGATGACTTTGCGCTCCGCATCGAGATCAGCCTCCTTGAGCAGTGAGCCGGGGCGCACGGTATAGGGCTTGTCGCCCTTCAGCGCCTTCTTCTGCAGCGCTTCGGGCCATCCTGACGGCGGCTGGCCGAGATCGCCCTTCAGCATCGAGACCACCGATTCCGGGAAGGAGACTTCCTTGTCGGGGCTGACGACGTCGGCAACCGTCAGGTCCTGGGACACCATCATCAGCGCCATGTCGCCGACGACCTTGGAAGACGGCGTCACCTTGACGATATCGCCGAACATCTGGTTGGCGTCGGCATAGGCCTGCGCCACCTGATGCCAGCGGGTCTCGAGCCCGAGCGAGCGGGCCTGTTCCTTGAGGTTGGTGAACTGGCCACCCGGCATTTCGTGCAGATAGACTTCGGATGCCGGGCCCCTCAGATCGCTTTCGAAGGCGGCATACTGGTTGCGCGCCGCTTCCCAATAGAAGGAGATGCGGCGGATCCATTCCGGATCGAGGCCCGGATCACGCTCCGTGCCGCGCAGCGCCTCGACGATCGAGCCGAGACAGGGCTGCGAGGTATTGCCGGACAGCGCATCCATGGCGGCATCGACGGCATCGACGCCGGCATCGACGGCGGCCAGAACGGTCGCGGCCGCAATACCCGATGTATCATGCGTGTGGAAATGGATCGGCAGGCTGGTCGCCTCGCGCAGCGCCTTGAACAGAACCTTCGCAGCCGCAGGCTTGAGAAGGCCCGCCATATCCTTGAGCGCGATGATGTGCGCCCCGGCCTTCTCGAGCTCGACCGCAAGGTCGGTGTAGTATTTCAGATCGTATTTCGGACGGGCCGAGTTCAGGATATCGCCGGTATAGCAGATCGCCGCCTCGCAGAGCTTGTTCTCCTCGGCAATGGCATCCATCGAGACGCGCATGTTCTCGACCCAGTTCAGGCAGTCGAAGACGCGGAAGAGATCGATGCCGCCCCTGGCCGCCTGGCGGACGAAATATTTGACGACATTGTCGGGATAATTGGTGTAGCCGACGCCGTTGGCGCCGCGCAGCAGCATCTGCAGCAGAAGGTTCGGCGCGCCCTCGCGGATTAGCGCCAGGCGCTCCCACGGGTCCTCGGTCAGAAAGCGCATGGAGACGTCGAAGGTCGCGCCGCCCCAGCATTCGAGCGACAAAAGGTTCGGCAGCGCATGCGCATAGGTGTCGGCAATGCGGGCGATGTCATAGGTGCGCATGCGGGTGGCGAGCAGCGACTGGTGGCCGTCGCGCATCGTCGTGTCGGTCAAAAGCACGCGCTTTTCGTTGCGCATCCATTCGCCGAATTTCTTCGGGCCAAGCGTGTCGAGGAGTTGCTTCGTACCATCCTTGACCGCATTGCCGTTGGCGTAGGGAACCACCGGCTCGGCAGCGTTATCAAGCGGCCTCGGCCTATCCTTGGCCTCGGGATGGCCATTGACGGTGACGTCGGCGAGATAGGTCAGGAGCTTCGTGGCGCGATCCTGGCGCTTGACCTGCTGGAAGAGTTCCGGCGTCGTATCGATGAAGCGCGTCGTGTAACTGTTATCCCTGAACTTCGGATGGCCGATGATCGCTTCGAGGAAGGTCAGGTTGGTTGCCACGCCGCGAATGCGGAATTCGCGCAGCGCCCGATCCATGCGGGCGATCGCTTCGGACGGATTGGGCGCCCATGCCGTGACCTTGACGAGAAGCGGATCGTAAAAGCGGGTGATGATCGCACCCGAATAGGATGTGCCGCCATCGAGGCGGATGCCGAAACCGGACGCTGAGCGATAGGCGGTGATGCGGCCGTAATCCGGAATGAAATTATGCTCCGGATCTTCCGTGGTGATGCGGCACTGCAGCGCATGGCCGTTGAGACGGATATCTTGCTGGAGCGGCACGCCCGATTCCGGCGTGCCGATCGCAAAACCGTCGAGAATGTGGATCTGCGCCTTGACGATATCGATGCCG
>NZ_VSZV01000356.1:164358-164846 GCF_008919455.1 Rhizobium sp. PEPV16 | reverse complement strand
TTTCCAGATAGACCTCGTCCTTGCCGAAGGCCGCCATCGCCTCGCGCTTGGCTTCCGTCACCTCGCGGGAGAGATCCTTTGGATCGCGGATCGCGCGCATCCCGCGCCCGCCGCCGCCCCAGGAGGCCTTCAGCATGACGGGGTAGCCGATCCCGTCCGCCATCTTCGCCACTTCGGCCATGTCCTCCGGCAACGGCCCGGTGGCCGGCACCACGGGAACGCCGACCGAGATCGCCAGGTTACGCGCTGCGACCTTGTTGCCGAGTTGGCGCATCGTATCGGCCTTCGGGCCGATGAAGATGATGCCGGCCTTGTTGCAGGCATCGACGAATTCGGGGCTTTCGGACAGCAGGCCGTATCCCGGGTGGATCGCGTCCGCGCCCGAAAGCTTGGCGACGCGGATCACCTCCTCGATCGACAGATAGCTCTCGATCGGGCCCATGTCCTTGGAAAGATGCGGACCGCGGCCGACCTGGTAGCTCTCGTCT
>NZ_VSZV01000356.1:160128-164348 GCF_008919455.1 Rhizobium sp. PEPV16 | reverse complement strand
CCTCCTCGATCGACAGATAGCTCTCGATCGGGCCCATGTCCTTGGACAGATGCGGGCCGCGGCCGACCTGATAACTCTCGTCCGCCTTGAAGCGGTGCAGCGCCAGCTTGTCCTCTTCCGCCCAGATCGCCACGGTTTTTATTCCAAGCTCGTTGGCCGCGCGGAACACGCGAATGGCAATTTCGGAGCGATTGGCGGCAAGGATTTTTTTGATCACGGCGTTATCCACGGTTTGGGGAGGAGCGCAAAAGTATTCTTTCGGCCCGGCTAATCACGGGCTTGTCGATCATCTGCCCATTTATCTTGGCTGCTTGCGTGCCATTCGCAGCTACGGCCTCAACCACCTGCGTGGCCCAGGCGACCTCAGCGTCAGATGGACGAAATGCATCAGCCACGGCGGCAAGTTGCTTTGGGTGAATGACGAGTTTCCCCGCGAAGCCAAGGTGACGTGCTTCGATCGCGTCGGCCTTGATATGGTCATAGTCGTCGATCGCCACGGTAACACCGTCGATTGGCGCAGCCTTTTGTGCAAGCCTGGAGGCGAAGACCAAGGTTTGCCGGGCGAACCTGAGTGCGTCTTGCGTGTGTTCGCACCCCATATCAAGCGCGAAGTCGAGGCTGCCAAATGCCAGGAAGGGGACAGTCCGGTGCGCGGCGAGCTCTCGGGCATTGTCGAGGCCGACTGCAGTTTCGATAAGCGGTATGACCGTAATATCTTCACCCAAAGCGGCAGCAACGCTTTCGAGTTCCCAAGTGGTTTCAGCTTTGGGAAGCATTATGTTTAGGCAACCTGCACGCGCCAAAGCTACAAGATCGTCATGGAAGAGGTCGGTCTGCACTGGATTGACGCGAACAAACGTGCGCTTATCAAGGATGGCCTTCACAATGTTGGCTCTCGCAATTTCCTTGTTCCCAGGTGATACCGCATCTTCGAGATCAAGAACGATTGCGTCGGCGGTGCTGGCCGCGGCTTTTTCAAAGCGCTCCGGACGGTCAGCCGGGACAAAAAGCATTGTTGTCAAAGCCATGGGAACACCTCTGCATACCTTCAATAGGGCAAAAAAGAACTCCGATGGAAAAGCCATCGGAGTTCTTTAACCGTTGAGTTTCGTGGTCAAAGCCGATAGATGCGCTGCGCATTGTCGTGGAAGAGCTTCTGCTTATCCACGGACGAGAAACCCGAGACGATCTCGAAAAATGCTTCATAAATCCTATCGAAGCTCGCGTAGATTTTGTCGACGGGGAAATTGCTTGCGAACATGCATCGATCGACCCCGAAGATTTCGATCGTTTCGAGTACGAATGGCCGGATTGAATCAACTGTCCAGTCCGGCATCACCATGCCGAGACCGGAGATCTTGGCATTGACATTCGAGGAACGAGCGAGCGAGCGCATCCCGTCTCGCCAAAGCTGCACGCCCGCATCGTCACGCTCGAGCGGCATCCCAGTGTGGTTCAAGTTCACGATCGTCTCTGGATTGTCGGCCGCAACTTTTGCCGCCGCCGGCATCTGGTGCGGATAGAGCTGGAGGTCGAACGAGAAGTCATACTTTTTGAGAAGCTTGTAGCCTCTTAGCCAATGCGGGTCAGTCAACAGATCGTTGCGTTGGTTGAATGTGTACTTCGGATCAGGATGCCAATTCAGGATCTGGCGAATACCGCGCGTATCCTTGCACTTTGCATGTGCGGCTAGCACCTCATCGACGTCCGGAGCCTCGAGATCAGCATGCGCGACAAAGCCGTTTGGCTTTCCCGTACGGTTCTTGATGTCCTGGAGCCACTTTGTTTCCGCGACGACATCTGCTGACAGGGCATCGAGGTGTACGTCTTTGACGACGTTCCAATTTTTGGCGTCAGCCATGTAATCGTCGAGAAGATACGTTGTCATGATTGGCCGCAGGCTTCCGGCGATCGGCGCGATTGGCTCGCCGGGCTGGCACAGCCAGGGATATGAATAGTTTTCCAGATCCCACAGATGATGATGTGGGTCGATAATTGCCTTAACGTCCATCTGTTCCTCCCTAGACAAATATGGGGTGGCGGAACAGGTCCGCCACCGGTCAGCGTTAGCCCGCCACGTAGCCGCCGTCGACCATCAGGATGTGCCCGGTCACGAAAGCGGCTTCGTCGCTCGCGAGGAAAACGAGTGCATCCGCAACTTCATCCGGCTCTGCCCAACGTTTCATCGGATGGGCGGCCTTAACGGCAGCCGCGCCGGCCTCGGGGTCAGGCAAGCTGTTCAGGTAGCGAGTCAGGAACGGCGTGTTGATCGCGCCCGGACCTACCGCGTTCACACGAACTCCCTGCCCTGCATATTCGACTGCCAACTGACGAACGAGTTGGAGCACCGCCCCCTTACTAGCGCAATAGGCAGCCTGGGAAGGAAGACCGACGACACTCGAAATCGAGCCCGTCGCAGTAATCGAACCCTTGCCCGCCTTGAGCATATTCGGAAGAGCGCGGCGCGCCGTGAGGAAAAAGGATTTGGCGTTGCCTGCAAGCACGGCGTCCCATTCTTCCTCGGACGTCTCGTGAAGCGCTTTGCCAATCATGTATCCGGCATTGCTGATCAATGCCTGGACCGCACCAAAAGCAATTTCAGCCTTTTCGAAGATTGCCTCCACGTCAGCGGACTTCGAAACGTCACCCACGACGGTAACTATCTCCGCGCCATGAAATTCGGTGGCGAGTTCATGGACGTTCTCGGCGATATCCGTCGCGACGATTTTCGCGCCTTGCGACGCGAGCTTTCTGATCACTTCCCGTCCGACGCCGCCTGCGGCACCCGTGACAAGCACGACTTTTCCCTTGAGCGATTTATCTGTCAATTCATCCTCCCTTGACCTCTACTGCTTAATGACACGAGTTTCGCACAAGCCGTGAACAGGGTGCCATTGCGTCTTCCTTCTAGGCGCTATTGGAAACAGCCATAGCGACACCCTCCCCGATATAGTGATCCGCAATAGCTGTTAGCCGGTTAGCGTAATTGCCGCTCAACCAGTCCAAGCCTCTTATGGGAACGCTCGTGACATTCCTACACGCTGTTGGAGGAGGCATGGCGACGGTATTTCCATCGCTTGTCTGCGCAGGGGGGCTGTCGGGAGAGAGGGATAAAAGAAGCTCGCAGTGTCGAGCTTATTGGAGGAGTAAAATCATGAAACTGAATCGCCGCAATTTTCTGACTGTATCCGGCATCGTCGGCGCAGCGCTTGCGCTCTCGTCCTTTGCCATCGAACCGGTCTGGGCCCAGGAAAAATCCTTCCGCCTCGGCTACTCGCAGTTCTGGGGAACGAACACGTTCCTTCGCACTCAGATCGCCGGAGCTCAAAAGGCAATCAAGGAATGGGAAGCAAAGGGTGTGAAAGTCGACCTGATCGTCACCAATGGCGGCGATACGGACACCACGAAGCAGGTTGCTGACGTAGAAGACCTGTACACGCAGGGCATTGACGGCTTGCTGATCTTCCCGGGAGACAGTGTCGTCCTGGCCGATCCGATCAAGAATATCTATAACGCCAACAACATTCCCGTCGTCGTTACGGACATCGGTCTCGGTTCCGGTGAATGGGTCAGCTATGTCGTTACCGCCAACGAACAGGGTGGCCGCATGGCAGCAGACTACATGGCGAAGAACGTGAAACCCGGCGCGAAGGTCATTGTCTTTGACCACGGTCCGGCCGTTCAGTGCATCATCGATCGCAACCGCGGCTTTGAAGAGCGCGCCAAGGAACTCGGTCTCGAAGTGCTGCCCCGCAAGGTCATGAAGCTCTCGCTTGAAGACGGCCGCCGCACGATGGAGGACACTCTGACCGAAATCCCCGATATCGCCGGTGTGTTCTTCCAGAACCATGCGCCGACAATCGGCGCCGAAGCAACTCTTGAAGCGGCAAATCGTCTCGACGTGAAACTCGTCAATTTCGACACCGACCCAACGGCGTACCGCCTCGTGAAGGAAGGCAAGATCCTCGGCACGATCGTGCAGAACCCCTTCGAAATGGGCTACGTCGGAATGAACTCCATGCTTACCAAACTGACCGGCGGCACACCGGAGAAGCTCGTTGAGCTCGAGCCGCGGCTGATGACCAAGGACAACGTTGCCGAATTCGCCAACGAACCCCAGGTCCTTGACGCGAAGGTACAGTGAGACCAGCGGACTTGAAACTCCAGCGGGCGTCTCGCCCGCTGGAAAGTGGTTGATGAAGGAGGAGTCAAATGTCAAT
>NZ_VSZV01000356.1:153207-160102 GCF_008919455.1 Rhizobium sp. PEPV16 | reverse complement strand
AAGTGTTCCAACGTCCGAAAAACCTTCGCCGGTCTGCAAGCCCTAAAGGAGGTCCATTTCGACGTCGCGAAAGGACAGGTGCACGGGCTTGTAGGGGAGAACGGCGCGGGCAAGAGCACGCTGCTTCGGATCCTGGCCGGAGTGCACCAGCCCGACGGAGGAACCGGGATCGTTTATAACGGCAGCCCCTATGCTCCTCAAAACGCGAATGATGCGTTGCGCAGCGGGATCGTGACGATCCATCAGGATATCAATCTCATAGGCACGATGACTGTTGCGGAGAATATCCTTCTGAACAATGAGCCAACCGGCACGTTGGGAGTATTGAGTGCATCCAAGTTGAATAGGCTCGCGGCTAACCTCCTGAAGGAGTACCACCTCGATATTGATCCGTCGAAGCCGGTCAACGACCTGCCCAATGACGTCAAGAAGATGCTTCAGATCGTTAAGGCGATGACCTGGAACCCCAAGGTGCTGCTGATGGACGAGCCCACGTCCTCGCTGACCAACGTGGAGGTTGAGGTTGTCCTCGATCTCATCCGCAGCCTCGCTAAGCGCGGTGTTTCGATTGTATTCGTTTCGCATTACCTGTCGGAAGTTTTCGCTGTTTGCGATGACATTACCGTTATGCGCGACGGTCGCACGGTGGGTACTCTGCTCACGGCCGATACGACCATCTCTGAGGTCGTGACACATATGCTTGGGCGTGAGCTCGTAGAGGAGCAGTCCAGAAGCGCACGCGGCACACAACACAACGAGGTTCTGCTCTCCGTCCGCAATCTGACAGTCCCTGGTGTCCTAAACGACATCTCGTTTGACCTTCACAAGGGTGAAATTCTCGGATTTACCGGACTGACCGGTTCAGGCCTCAGCGAACTCGCCCGCGCCATCTACGGCGTAACCGGCATGCGGCGGGAAACGGGAACTTTCGAGCTGGAGGGCAAAGCCACATCGCTTGCCAATCCGGCCCAATCGCTGAGACAGGGTCTGGCGCTTCTCACAAACGACAGGTTGCGCGAAGGTATCCTTCCAGACTTTTCGATTACCGAGAACGTCTGCCTCCCGATCATCGACCGCTACCGCCAGCCCACGGGCTTGCTAAATCTCAAGGAATTACATGCCGCTGGTCGCGAAGCGATCACGAAACTACGCGTAAAGGCGTCCGGCCCCGATGCGCCGATCAAATCGCTCAGCGGCGGCAATCAGCAGAAGGTGTTGATCGCAAAGTGGCTCAAAACGCATCCTAAGGTCTTCCTCCTTGACGACCCAACGGTCGGCATTGACGTCGGCTCAAAGGACGAAATCCGAAAACTGATCGAACAAATTGCGGCCGAGGGTGTCGGCATCATTATTTTCACGACTGAAATTCCCGACATCGAGAAGCTGTGTGATCGCGCCTTTGTCATGTTCCGAGGAACGGTGGTCGGCGAGTTCCAGGGCGAAAAGCTCGAAAAGAACAGAATTCTTGAAACTTCGGTAAGCGGGAGGATGGCAGCATGACCATGCCAATTACAGAAAATGCAGGCGCGAACTGGAAGGATACTCTCCGGCGATCGTATGGCTTGATCCAGTCTGTGGCAGTACTTCTGGTACTGGTGATTATCATGTCGCTTATATCACCGCGCTTCATGTCAGTGATCAACATCCAAAACCTGATGGCACAGATGTCGCCGGCGCTCATCGTCGCCGCAGGCATGACCATTGTGATGATCAACGGCGAGTTTGACATCTCTGTCGGAGCGGTACTCGCCCTTACGGCTGCCGTCTCTGCTAGTCTCATGCCGCAACTGGGTTTCGTCCCGGCGATCTTCGTATCATTGTTCATCGGACCGCTGTTCGGCTTGTTTGCGGGACTTATCGTCACTTATGGCGGTATTCCCTCCTTTATTACGACGCTCGGCACGATGATGATCGCTCGAAGTCTCGCATTCGTGGTCACGGGCGGGCAGGTAATATCGGACCTGCCACCCGCGTTTCGGGTAATCGGACTTGCCCGTCCGCTTGGAATTCCCCTCCCTTTCATCATCGCGGTTGGGACAATCGTCTTCGGCTGGGTACTGCTTACTCAGACTGCCTTCGGCAAGAAGGTCTACGCAATCGGGGCAAATCGCGTCGTTGCCGCGCTGTCTGGCATTAGCGTTAAACGGACAAAGATCATTTGCCTGATGCTTTGCGGTCTGGCGGCGTCGTTTGCTGGAAACATTCTGCTTGCCCGCATAGGGGCCATTCAGGCCGACACGGCCAGGGGCCTCGAATTCGAGGTGATTGCTGCGGTTGTCATCGGCGGCGTCAGTCTCGGCGGTGGCCAAGGCAACATCATGCGGGTCATCATCGGCGTGGTCGTCATCGCCCTAATCCGAAACTTCATGAACCTCGCCCGCATCGACATCTTCTGGCAGGATTTCGCAACCGGATCGATCATCATCGCCGCTGTTCTCCTCGACGCCCTTCAGAAAAGGATTGGTAGTCGAACCTGACCCGGATCCATCGTCAATCGCATTAAGACCAACCCCCCGTCCGACCCCTGCCGCGTGGGGGTTTGGTTATTCGGATATCCTTTGGCCGCGTGGCCCAGAAACCGGAAGTGAGGGCTTGACGAAAGGCGAGAGTTTCGTCTGAGCCATTGATCGTATTGCGCAAAACGAAATGCTGTAACCCTTTAGCGAAGCGCGACGGTGGCTAGCTCACAGAGCGGCCATACGCCGACGCAATAGCAGCCATTATGCAAACGATGTTGCCCGCCATCGTGTGGATTGTGTCTACTCACCTCCAAGCAAGCGTCTTTTTGTAACGCCTGGAAACGGCATCCAGTCTGTCCAGGCCGCGGGAAGCGGCTTCGCTAGGTGCGCTAGATGATGGCGCTCAAAAAACCGGATGACGCAATTCGCAGTCGCGGCGGTTCGCGACCGAATGCGGGAGGGCAGTTTTCAACTGCATGCTCGAGGAGGAGCCAATGACAACCACATCACACGAAACGTACGACGTCGCGATCGTCGGCTCGGGGCCGAGCGGCGCGATCGCTGCCCGCCGCTTGGCCGAAGCTGGTTTCTCGGTCGTCTGTCTCGAGCAGGGCGAGTATCCGAACTACACGGCGATCAATTTTGAAGAGCCTACATTCGAACTGACGCGGGACATGGTGTTCAGTTGGAACCCGAACACGCGGATGAACAGCGCGGACTATCCGATCAACGACAGTGAATCCGACGTCTCTCCATTCATGTGGAACGGCGTCGGCGGCAGTTCGGTAATCTATGCAGCTGCCTGGCATCGCTTTCAACCCAGCAATTTCCGGGTCAAGACGCTCGACGGCGTGGCTGAAGACTGGCCGCTTACCTACGAAGACCTTGCGCCGTACTACACGCGCGCCGAGGCCCAGATGTCTGTGTCCGGCGTCGGCGGTGACCCCTCCTATCCACCCTTTGATCCTCCGTTGCCGCCGATGCCAATGGGCGTGCTCGACAAGAAGATGTTTGCCGCGCATGAGCGGCTGGGCTGGCATATTTGGCCCGGGACCAACGCCATCTCCACTGTCAAGCAGAACGGGATGAACCCTTGCGTCCGCCGCGGTGCCTGCATGGCCCCGGCCTGCTTTGACGGGGCGAAAGGCTCAGTCGACCGCACGCACTGGCCGATCAACATCAAGCTGGGCGTCAAGTTGGTGCAGCGCGCCCGCGTAGCGCGGGTGGAAACGGATTCTTCGGGACTGGCAACCGGGGTTACCTATATCGACCGCGCAACCGGACAGACCCACTTCCAACCCGCGCGCATCGTGATCCTTAGCGCAAATGGAATCGGGACTCCCCGCATCCTTCTCAACTCCGACAGCAATCGGTTCGTCAACGGCTTGGCAAACAGCTCCGACATGGTCGGGCGGAACCTCATGATGCATCCGCACGGAATGGTGATGGGCCTATTTGACGATCATTTCGACAGCTGGCAGGGACCGACGGGTCAGCGCGCCTACTCGCAGCAGTTCACGGAAACGCAACCGGGCTCTGGCTTCGTGCGCGGTGCAAAATGGCAGCTTATGGGTACTGGAGGGCCGCTTGGAACCATTGGCGTGTGGCCGTGGGGCAAGCGGGCCGGTTGGGGCGAGGAGTTCCATAAGGCCGTCTACAAACGCTTCGGTCGATCGGGGATGTGGTCGATCATCGGCGAAGACCTTCCTAACCCGGAGAACCGCGTTCTTATCGATCCTGACCTGAAGGATGCCGATGGAATTCCCGCTCCAAAGGTCGTCTATCGCTGCGATGATAACTCACGAAAGCTCGTCAAGTGGCATGAAGAGCATGCCGCCATCTCCTTCAAGGAAGCTGGCGCCTACGAGACCATCGCCGCGCCCGATTCCCGCGAGACGGGATGGCATATCCTGGGCGCTGCTCGAATGGGCAATGACCCGGAGACCTCGGTTGTCAACGCGTTCAACCAAGCGCACGACGTGCCCAACCTCTACGTCATTGACGGCAGCGTGATGCCAACCTCGGGTCCTGTTAACCCCACCGGAACGGTTGCCGCACTTGCCCTGCGGGCCGCCGAAGCGATTGCGATGAACCGGCGTGACCAGACCGTCTCGTCCAGGGTCGCGTAAAGGAGAGAGAGCATGTCTGTTACTATTGAAGATATTCAACCGCAGCTTTCTTGGCTTTGCGACACCATGATCCCCGGCAGTGCCGAGCTCGGTATGCCTTCAGCCAGCGAGATCGGAGTTGCCGACAAGCTACTCCCAAGGTCGCTCAAAGCGCGCGCTGACCTAGCTCCGAAGTTCCTTGAGCTGGTGGCGACACTTCCGACAGAACGCCCCGCGGACCCACTTGCCGTTATCAACGCAGTCCCAGTGAATGACCTTGACGTTATCGGCCGTTTTATCGCGGGTTCCTATTTCGCCGATCTCTCTGTGCAGAAAGGACTCGGATATACGGGCTACATCGCTCTTCCGATGGATCCCGACTACGACGAGATCATGGCCATTGTCGAGCCGATCATGGAACGCGGCCCCTGCTACGTCGAAGTGAACGCGTAGGGTGTGACTTATAGCACGCCGCGGGACTCGGCGTGCCATCCTTTCGCAGGTGGAGGAGCCTGAGTGCATATGAAAATTCTTGTTACCGTTAAGAGTGTTGTCGACTACAACGTCAAGATTAGGGTGAAGCCGGACGGGTCGGGCGTCGATCTCGCCGGCGTGAAGCATTCGATGAACCCGTTCGACGAGATTAGCGTCGAGGAGGCAATCCGGCTGCGGGAAGCGGGAGCAGCCACCGAGATCGTTGTTGTCTCGATCGGTGGCGTCAAATCAGAGGAAGCCTTGAGGGCAGCCCTTGCGATGGGAGCTGACCGTGCCATTCTCATCGAAACCACTGAGACCGTCGAGCCATTGGGTGTAGCCAAACTGGTCAAACAGGTGGCGGACGAGGAGCAACCAGGAATGATTATCGTCGGCAAGCAGGCCATTGACGACGATAGCGCCCAGACCGGACAAATGATCTCGGCGCTGTTGAACTGGCCGCAGGCGACATTTGCGTCAAAGGTTCAGATTGGGGCGGGCAAGGCGTCCGTCACCCGCGAAGTTGACGGCGGCCTTCAGACCATCGAGGTTGACCTGCCCGCTGTCGTGACAACAGATTTGCGTTTGAACGAACCCAGATACGCTTCCCTTCCAAATATAATGAAGGCGAAGAAAAAACCATTGAGCCGGAAAATTCCGTCGGATTTCGATGTCGACATCTCTCCGAGATTGACCGTGATGAAAACAGAAGAACCCGCGCCCCGCGCGTGCGGAGTTAAAGTCGCTTCTGTCGCTGAGCTCATCGCGAAGCTGAAAACCGAAGCTCACGTTCTCTGACCGAAATGGATCCGGACATATGACAACCCTTCTCATCGCAGATCACGACAACGCCCAACTCTCCGACCAGACCGCGAAGGCACTCACAGCAGCTCTCTCGCTGGGAGAGAATGTTCATATCCTCGTAGCCGGCCACAACGCCGATAGCGTGGTCGAAGAAGCGCGAAGACTGGAGGGCGGGGACAAAATCATCGTTGCAGATGATGTGCGGTTTGCTAACGCTCTGGCGGAGCCTTTAACAGATCTGATCCTATCGCTTTCAGAACCTTACGGCGCGATCGTTTCCGCCGCAACCGTCAGTGGAAAGAACGTGATGCCGCGGGTCGCGGCGCTCCTCGATGTCATGCAAATTTCCGAAATTGTCGACGTTGTCGGTCCGGATATCTTCAAGCGGCCAATCTACGCGGGCAACGCGATCCAGACTGTCAGATCGGTGGATCGGAAGAAGGTGATAACCGTTCGGACCGCAGCATATCCGCCCGCCTCCCAGGGCAACTCGGCCGCCGTCGAACGTATTTCGGCGGCGGCCGAGCTATTCGAGGGCTCCAGACACCTTTCCGACGAACTCTCGATAAGCGAACGTCCCGAACTCACGTCCGCGAAGATCATCATTGCAGGGGGGCGAGCGCTTGGCTCCTCCGAAAAATTCGAACAAGTCGTGTTTCCTCTGGCCGACAAGCTCGGCGCCGCTGTCGGTGCATCTCGTGCCGCGGTTGATGCGGGGTACGCGCCGAACGATCTGCAGGTCGGGCAGACGGGTAAAGTGGTTGCACCCGATCTCTACATCGCCTGCGGGATTTCCGGCGCCATCCAGCATCTCGCCGGTATGAAAGATTCAAAGGTTATCGTCGCAATCAACAACGACCCCGAAGCTCCCATCTTCCAGGTCGCTGACTATGGGTTGGTCGCGGACCTCTTCGACGCCCTTCCAGAGTTTGAGAAGGCGTTATGACGATCAACACGACACAGTTTCCCGAACGAGAAAGCATGGAATTCGACGTTGTGATCGTCGGCGCCGGTCCTGCCGGTCTTGCGGCGGCGATCCGGTTGAAGCAG
>NZ_VSZV01000356.1:150553-153197 GCF_008919455.1 Rhizobium sp. PEPV16 | reverse complement strand
TGCCGCCGGCCGGCTGCTTGATGAACTGCGAGAGGTAGGGAATTCGGGAGGCATAAGGGACCAGATTCCCGAATTGCCAGACGCCGATGGCGGCAATTGCGATAACGCTGACGGTGATCCAAAATTTCTTCATGGGCGGGAACCGGTCTTGAGCAAGGTTGCAAATTTTATGCTCTGATTGAGCTGCTTATATTGCGGCGCAAAAAGGACATAATTCCCGGTGTGCGATCACTAAGTGGTTATAATGGCTTAAAATTTTGTAATGAATATTCCGTAATATTCAAATTATACTAATATAGATCCAGTGTAGTCCGATGCCGTCCGACGGCGGCGGCGGTGGTGGTTCGCCAGGCGACGATGCCGACCCGTATGCCGTCCATCGCGCGGGAAGAACACGGAAAAACGAGAGAAGGCAGGTCGTCATGACTGAGTTGGATGCCAGCGAATTTCGCTCTCTGATCGTAAGCCTATTTCCTGAACTCACGGCCTCCGTCTTCAAGCTGGCGGCGAAGGGCTGGGATTCGCTTGCCGTCGACGTCGATGACACGTTGATCTTCAAGTTTCCCCGTAATCTCGGCGCGGAAAGAGCGCTTCAGAAGGAAGCTGCCTTGCTCGACATCGTTCGGCCGTCGCTGTCGATGGCGGTTCCCGACATGCGCATTCACGACGGGCCGCCGATCTTCTCCAGCCATGCCAAGCTCGACGGCGAACATCTCATTGCCGAAGATTACGATGCGCTTGGCGAAAGCGATCGTCAGCGCCTCGCGGAAGATCTCGCGCGTTTTTACGCCGAGCTGCATGTACTTGATGCCGTTCGCATACGATCGGCCGGTGCCGGTTCTGTCCAGCCATGGCAATCGCCCGAGACGGTGCGAACCAAGGCTTTGCCGCTGCTGTCGCCTGAGATCAAGAGCTTTGCGCAGGCCATTATTTCCGATTTCGAAGCCTTGCCGCCCGATCCCTACGGCAACATCTACGGCTTCTTCGACGGTCATGGCTGGAACATGGCCTTCGACCATGCGCAAAGGAAGCTCAACGGCATTTACGATTTCGCCGATTCCGGCTTTGGTCCGCTGCACCAGGAATTCATCTACTCGAACTTCATTTCGCCCGATCTGACCGCACGCATCATATCGGCCTATGAAATGCTGACCGGACGCAGGCTCGACCGGCGCCGCATTGCGATCCTGACCGGCTTCCATCGTCTGTCCGAACTCGCCGAACTTGCGGACGATCCGACTAACGTCGAACAGATGATCCGAAGTGTGGCGACATGGGCGGCGGCAGCCCACGTCGGCTGAGAAGGAATGTCAGACGGATCGTGCCGCGCCGCCGTCGCAGCGGATGAGCGAGCCGGTGATATAGCTTGCCGGTTGGCTGCACAGGAAGGCAGCCGTTGCGGCGAATTCCTCGACCCTGCCGTAGCGGCCCACTGGAATGCGCGCTTCCTTGTCGGTGCGGATCTCCTCGATGCTCTTGCCGGTCCGCTTTGCCGCGGCCCCGTCGAGATCGTCGAGCCGTGCCGTCAGGATACTGCCCGGCAAGAGCAGGTTGGTGGTGACGCCGAAGCCCGCCACTTCGGAGGCAAGCGTCTTGCTCCAGCCGGCAAGGGCCGGGCGCAACGTATTCGACAGCGCCAGATTGGCGATTGGTTCGATCACGCCGGATGAGGCGACTGTCAGAATGCGGCCCCAGCCCTGCGCCTTCATGCCAGGCAGCAGCGCATTGGTGAGCGTGATCACGCGAGCGACCATGGAGAGGAAATAGCTTTCGAGCTTTTCGCCCGTCATGTCCTCCGTCGTGCCGGGCGTCGGCCCGCCGGTATTGTTGACGAGAATATCGAGACCGCCGAACTTCTCCTTCACCGCCGTTGTCGCCATCTCGACGAAGCGTTCGTCCCCGAGATCGGCCCAGATCCAGTCGGCCCGGCCTTTGCCTTCGCCATTGATCGCCTTGCAATTGGCCTCCAGCTGTTCGCCGCTGCGCCCGCAGAGCAGCACGTTTGCGCCCTCCCGCGCCAGCGCCACGGCGATGCCGAGGCCAAGGCCGCGCGAGGAGGCGAGGACGAGTGCCCGTTTGCCCTTGATGCCGAGATCCATGATTGTCCTCCGATAGCTTTGAGCGATGTATAAGGCGTAAGCGGCGGAAAAGGAAAGGGCATGTGACCGGTTCGGCAGCGTTTGATAATTGACGTTGACGTAAGCGTTATGTAATTCTTTCCTACGAGGCCTCATCATTGTGCGAATTGGAAGATTGGCTGTCGTATCCCGGCTCGACAATGCTTTCTCGTTTTGACAAGAAAGTGCCATGACGGGATGACGGCCGCGTGCCGGCAAGCGGAGACGAGTGAATGACCGAGACGACTGAGCTGCCCGAACGCGAGAGCATGGAATTCGACGTTGTGATCGTCGGCGCCGGTCCGGCTGGTCTTGCGGCGGCGATCCGTCTGAAACAAGTCAATCCGGAACTCTCCGTCGTCGTGCTGGAGAAGGGCGCGGAAGTTGGCGCGCATATCCTCTCTGGCGCCGTGGTCGATCCGATCGGCATCGACCGGCTGCTGCCCGGCTGGCGCGACGAGGCCGACCAACCGTTCAAGACCAAGGTCAGCGCCGATCACTTCCTGCTGCTCGGTCCGGCCGGCTCC
>NZ_VSZV01000356.1:129491-150543 GCF_008919455.1 Rhizobium sp. PEPV16 | reverse complement strand
GCTGCTGCCCGGCTGGCGCGACGAGGCCGACCAACCGTTCAAGACCGAAGTGACCGCCGATCACTTCCTGCTGCTCGGTCCGGCCGGCTCTGTTCGCCTGCCGAATGTGCTGATGCCGCCATTGATGAACAATCACGGCAACTACATCGTCTCGCTCGGAAACGTCTGTCGCTGGCTGGCGACCAAGGCCGAAGAGCTCGGCGTCGAGATCTATCCGGGCTTTGCCGCCACCGAAGTGCTCTACAATGACCAGGGTGCGGTCATCGGGGTCGCCACCGGCGATATGGGCATCGAGAAGAATGGCGAGCCTGGCCCGAACTATACCCGCGGCATGGAACTGCTCGGCAAATATACCCTGATCGGCGAGGGCGTGCGCGGCTCGCTTGCCAAGCAGCTGATTGCCAAGTTCGATCTGCAAAAAGACCGCGAACCGCAGAAATTCGGCATCGGCCTCAAGGAACTCTGGCAGGTCAAGCCGGAAAACCACAGGCCGGGTTTGGTGCAGCACTCCTTCGGCTGGCCGCTCGGCATGAAGACGGGCGGCGGCTCGTTCCTCTATCACCTGGAAGACAATCTGGTCGCCGTCGGCTTCGTCGTCCACCTCAATTACAAGAACCCCTATCTCTATCCCTTCGAGGAATTCCAGCGCTTCAAGACCCATCCGGCGATCCGCACCACCTTCGAGGGCGGCAAGCGCCTGTCCTATGGCGCCCGCGCCATCACCGAGGGCGGCTACCAGTCGGTGCCGAAGCTCTCCTTCCCCGGCGGGGCGCTGATCGGCTGTTCGGCCGGTCTCGTCAACGTGCCGCGCATCAAGGGCAGCCACAATGCGGTGCTGTCGGGCATGCTGGCGGCCGAGAAGATCGCTGCCGCGATCGAAGCCGGCCGCAGCCATGACGACGTGATCGAGATCGAGAATGAATGGCGCAAGGGCGATATTGGCCGCGACCTCAAGCGGGTGCGCAACGTCAAGCCGCTGTGGTCGAAGTTCGGGACCGCGCTTGGCGTGGCGCTCGGCGGCTTCGACATGTGGACCAACCAGCTGTTCGGCTTTTCCGTCTTCGGCACGCTGAAGCATGGCAAGACCGATGCTGAGAGCCTGGAGCCGGCGTCGCAGCACAAGCCGATCGCCTATCCGAAGCCCGATGGCGTCTTGACCTTCGATCGCCTCTCCTCGGTGTTCCTGTCGAACACCAATCACGAGGAAGACCAGCCTGTGCATCTGCAGGTCAAGGACATGAACCTGCAGAAGTCGTCCGAGCATGACATCTATGCCGGCCCGTCGACGCGTTACTGTCCGGCCGGCGTCTATGAATGGGTGGAAAAGGACGGCGAAGAGGTCTTCGTCATCAACGCCCAGAACTGCGTGCACTGCAAGACCTGCGACATCAAGGACCCCAACCAGAACATCAACTGGGTGCCGCCGCAGGGCGGCGAGGGGCCGGTCTATCCGAATATGTGATGCGGATTATCCCCACCGCGACAATTCTTGCGTGCTGACGCCTTCGTGATCGCCTTCTGCCGGAGGCTGTTAGCCGTTCGTTAACCATAATTTCCTTAGCTTGCGACATCAAGTTGACGCACTAAGGACACATTCATGACGATCTCCCGCCGGGGCTTTCTGATCGCTCTGCCGCTTTTCGTGGCCGGCTGCTCTTCGACCGGTCTGAACAGCCAGACGAATTATGCCGCACTTCCGGATGAAAAATTCCCGTTGAAGCAGGTGCCGATCGACAAGATCAAGCCGGAGCTCCGCCGCCAGGAAGTGGCCTACGAAACCACGCATGCTGCCGGCACCGTGATCGTCGATACACCCGCGCGCCGCGCCTATTACGTCCTCGGCGGCGGTAGGGCGATGCGCTATGGCGTCGGTGTCGGCCGCGAGGGGCTGGCCTTTGCTGGTAACGCCTATATCGGCCGCAAGGCCGAGTGGCCGAGCTGGACGCCCACTGAAAACATGCAGCGCCGCGAAGAGCGCTATCGCAAGCTCGCCGGCGGCATGCCGGGCGGCCCGAACAACCCGCTCGGTGCGCGGGCGATGTATCTCTATCGCGGTGGCAACGACACGCATTTTCGCATTCATGGCACCAACCAGCCGCAATCGATTGGTCTTGCCATGTCGAGCGGCTGTGTCCGCATGATGAACCACGACGTGATCGACCTCTATAGCCGAGTCGAAGTCGGCGCCAGGGTCGTCGTCATCCAGGCCTGATGTGTCCGCTCGAAGCTCGGTAACGACGCCCCCTCCATTGAAAAAGCCGCCGCAGCGATGGCTGCAGGCGGCTTTTCCGTCAGCTGTTGGATTTCAGTGGCGTGGCGTGGCGATACCTGTCGAAAGCGCCACGCCGATGCCGGTGATCACGGCGGCGCTGATTTCCGTCATGCCGATCGCTTCGCCAAGCAGCAAGCCGCCGCCAAGCGTCGCGAGAACCGGCGTCAGCGCTGTGAACGCGGCGGCCTGTGTTCCGCCGAGTGTTCTGACGGCGGTGCCGTAGGCGACCATGGCGACGAGGCCGGAAAGAACGCCCTGGCTCAGCACCTGCAGACCGATCTCCGGGAGAGTAGCCTTTGGCAGCGAGATGCCGAAGATGAGGGCAAGTGCGCCCATGATCAGGAAGGACCAGACGGCGATCAGGGCGCTCGCCTGCACGGCGGTAAGACCGGAGCGGCGGAAGGCATGCGTATAGCTCGCCCAGAGAATGGCGCCGGCCGGCAGCAGCACGAAGCTCGTCCATGGCAGCGAGGCGTCCGCAAGGCTACGCGTGAGCAGGATCAGCACACCGACGACGATCGCAACGAGCCCCGCGATGCGGGTGCCGTCAGGTCTTTCGCGAAACAGCACAATGCCGATCAGCGCCGCGGCGAGCGGCATCGAGCCGCCAAGCAGAATCCCCGAAGAGGCGGCCGGCGTCGAATGGATTGCCAGCGTCGTCAGCAGGAAGAAGACGGCGCCGGAACCGGACACCATGATCGCCAACAGGTGAAGCGGCAGGGCCTTCGGCAGCAGCCCCGTCTTCAGCCAGACAGGCGAAAGCATCAGCGCCGGAATTCCGAAGCGGATCAGCCCGATATCGATCGAGCCGAGCGGCGTTGCGGCGCTGTGGCGGGTGACGAGAAACCATGTTGCCCAGATCAGCACGGTAATGGTGCCGCCGGCATAACCCAGTACCTGCGACGGCGACTTGTCGTTTGTGAATGCAATGGTGGTCATCGTATCAATCCTTTCCTCCGTCCGGAGCCTGTCCGGTTGAAGAAAAGATTAGCGCCAGAGGCCGAGGCATGTCCTTGCTATCTATGGCTCCAAAATCATACTATGCGCAATCTTCTGCCAATCGAGGCCAATAGGTATCGCGAAAATGCCAAATCTCGATAAATTCGATATCGCCATCCTGAAGTGCCTGCAGGAGGATGCGCGCGCCACCAATGTCGAGATCGCCGAGAAGGTGAACCTTTCGCCGTCGCCCTGCCTGCGCCGCAT
Source organism: Rhizobium sp. PEPV16 (assembly GCF_008919455.1). Lineage (NCBI taxonomy): Bacteria > Pseudomonadati > Pseudomonadota > Alphaproteobacteria > Hyphomicrobiales > Rhizobiaceae > Rhizobium > Rhizobium sp. PEPV16. Next base: position 147,065 of record NZ_VSZV01000356.1, on the reverse strand, counting down.
CCGCAATCTCGAACGGTCCGGCATCATCCGCGGCTACAGGGCGGATATCGACCGCAAGGAGGTCGGTCTCGGCCTCACCGTCTTCGTCGAATTCAAGGTCGTCCATCACAGCCGCGAGAATTCCGAGGCGCAGCAGAAGGCGCTGCTCGCAATCCCCGAGATCGTCTCCTGCTTCCTGATTTCGGGCACCGCCGATTTCCTCGCCGAAGTGGTGGTGGAGGATCTCGCCGCCTATGAACGGCTTCTGACCGAAACGCTGTTGACCCTGCCGAATGTCAGCGACATCCGCTCGAACTTCGCCATCCGCAGCATCAAGACGCATGGGCCGTTGAAGCTGCCCGAGGGAAAATAATTCCACTCGGGCTTGCTTGCGAGTTAGAGCAGCGTCCCGCTGAGGATGAGCAGCGCCACCGAGAAGTAGATGACGAGCCCGGTGACGTCGACCAGCGTGGCGACGAAGGGGGCCGACGCGCTGGCCGGATCGAGCCGGAGCTTCTGCAGCACGAAGGGCAGCATCGAGCCGCAGATCGAGCCGAAGGTGACGATCCCGATCAGGGCGGCAAACACCGTGACGGCGACCATCTGCCAGTGCGGGCCGTAATCGTAGAGCCCGGCCGACTGCCAGAAGACGATGCGGATGAAGCCGACCAGGCCGAGGATCGCGCCGAGCACGATGCCGGTCGGCAGTTCCCGCAAAAGCACCTTCCACCAGTCTGAGAGCTTCAGCTCGCCGAGTGCCAGCGCCCGGATGATCAGTGACGTCGCCTGCGAACCGGAGTTGCCGCCCGAGCTCATGATCAGCGGGATGAACAGCGTCAGCACCACGGCCTTTTCCAGCTCGCCTTCGAAATGCTGCATGGCGCTTGCCGTCAGCATCTCGCCGAGGAAGAGCGCAGCGAGCCAGCCGGCGCGCTTGCGGATCATGCCGGAGAAGCTGATCTTCATGTAGGGCTGGCCGAGCGCCTCCATGCCGCCGAACTTCTGGGCCGCTTCCGTCGTGTCTGCGATCATCGTGTCGATCACGTCGTCGACGGTGACGATGCCGAGCATCTGCCCCTGTTCGTCGGTGACGGGCAGGGCGAGCAGGTCGTGCTTGCGGATAAGCCGGGCGACGTCCTCCTGCTTCATCAGCGGATCGGCCGAAACCGGCGCGCCCTTCTGTGTAACAGAGAGGATCGAAGCGTCCGGCTCGCCGGTGATGAGGCGACGCAGCGTCACCACATGCAGCAGCGCATGGCTGACCTCGTCCAGCACATAGATGGCGTAGACGGTCTCGCGCGAGCGTTCGACCTGGCGTACATGGTCGAGTGTGCGGGCGACGGTCCAGCTGTCAGGCACGCTGACGAACTCCGTCGTCATGATGCCGCCGGCCGTGCGCGGCGGATAGCCCATCAGGTGCTGGATCGCGATGCGCACCGGCTCGTCGAGACTGGAGAACAGCCGGGCGCGGGTCTCGCCGTCGAGTTCGAGCAGCACGTCGGCGACGCGGTCGTTCGACATGCCGTGCAGCAGCCGTGCGGCCTCCTCGGCGCTGATCAGCGCAAGGATCTGTGCGGCGTTGCGAAGCTCCGGCCGGTCGAGAATGTTGACCGCATAGTCGAGCGGTATGCCGGTCAACACCCGCCCGGCGTCCTGGATGCTCAGCGCGTTCAATGATTCGACGCGTTCGGCGATCGTTGCGCCGCGGCTGTTGTTGATGAAGGCACGGGCGGCATGGCCTGCCCGAAGAGGGAAGCGATTGATATTCATTTGAGGCTCGCCTTTCCGTCGATCCGCCGTAGCGTCCGATCGAGCGAGCCGACAGGAGTCGGTCAGCGCACGAGGGCCGCGTACGGCAAAGGCAATCGACTGCTACTGTCGCTTGGCATCGTTATGATGGCTCCGTTGAAATCCGTGGCTGACGAGCGTCATCCACGTGGATGCTAGGTGGTCCCGGACGCGGAAAAAGTCAAGCGGGATAAATGCTTAACGCCAGAATGCCGCACCCCACGATGCGGCATTCCAGGCGGGTATGGTTTGTATGATCTTGGGGGTCCCAGAATACCGGCCTGCCGGCTGCGATCTCAGAATCCTGCAAGCACCGCCTTGCCCTTCATCCTGCCGCTTTCGACCATGGCATGCGCCGTCTTGAGGTTCACCGCATTGATCGGCCCGACGATCTCTGAAAGCGTGGTGCGGATCTTTCCGCCGTCGACGAGCTCGGAAATCTTGTTCAGCAGCTTGTGCTGCTCGATCATGTCAGGCGTGCCGTAGAGCGGGCGGGTGAACATCAGCTCCCAATGAACGGACACGGCCTTGCGCTTGAAGGGCACGATGTCGAGCGTCTTCGGATCGTCGATCAATGCGAAGCGGCCCTGCGGTGCAATCGCTTCGACGATGTCGCCGATATGGCTATCGGTATTGGTGGTCGAGAATATGAATCCCGGCGCGCCGATGCCGAGCGCTGCCACCTGCGGCGCGATCGGCCTGGAATGATCGACGACATGATGCGCGCCGAGTTCCTTCACCCAGTCCTGCGTTTCCTGCCGCGAGGCGGTGGCAATCACCGTCAGGTCGGTCAATGCCCGGGCGATCTGAATGGCGATCGAGCCGACGCCACCGGCGCCGCCGATGACCAGGATGGAGCGTGCTCCTCCCGAAACCGCGTCCCGCACCTTCAGCCGGTCGAACAGCGCCTCATAGGCCGTAATCGAGGTCAGCGGCAGGGCGGCGGCGGCAGCGAAATCGAGGCTCTTCGGTTTGGTGCCGACGATGCGCTCGTCGACGAGATGGAATTCGGCATTGGTGCCCGGTCGGCTGATGACCCCGGAGTAGAACACCTCGTCGCCGGGCCTGAACAGGGTGACCTCGGGGCCGATGGCCTCGACGACGCCGGCGGCATCCCAGCCGAGCACCTTGAGCTCGTCCGCGGGCGGTGCGGAATGGGCGCGCACCTTCACGTCGACGGGATTGACCGAAACGGCTTTGATTTCGACGAGCAGATCGTGCCCCCTAGCCTCAGGCATCGGCAGCTCGACATCGATCAGCGAGGTTTCGGCGGAGATCGGTTGGGGCGTTTTATAGGCGACGGCGCGCATGGGAAGCTCCTGTGTTCGTTGCACGGACGCTAGATGCGCACTAAGTTCTGACAACGCAAGAATGCACAAATTCTGTACGTAGTACGCAAAAGGATACTGTAAAATGTCATTGCCGCGCGCCAAGCTCGTCCAGAATTTCCCCGGCTGCCCGGTCGAAGCGACGCTGACTTACCTCGACGGGAAGTGGAAGGGCGTGATCCTGTTTCATCTGATGCAAGGAACCCTGCGCTTCAATGAATTGCGCCGTAAGCTGCCGACCGTGACCCAGCGCATGCTGACCAAGCAGCTGCGGGAACTGGAAAAATCCGGTCTGGTATCGCGCACCGTCTATCCGGTCGTGCCGCCAAGGGTCGAATATGCAATGACGCCGCTCGGCATGACGCTGAAGCCCGTCATCCAGGCGTTGGCCGCCTGGGGTGACGATTATGTCTTCTGCAGCCCGGAAGGCCGCGAACTGCGCCTGGCCTCAGACGGCCTGCGCGCTCCGGTCGCGGCGCTCGAGGCGTAGCGAGGCTGCAAAGACGAACAGGCCGAGGAAGGATAGTGCTGCGCCGACATAACCGGTCGCCGCAAAACCGTAACCCCCGGCGATGACGAGGCCGCCGAGCCAGGCGCCGATCGCATTGGCGATGTTAAAGGCGGAATGGTTGGACGCGGCCGCAAGCGTTTGCGCGTCGGCGGCGACATCCATCAGCCGCGTCTGCAGCGCCGGCCCGGCGGCAAAGCCGCAGCCGACGAGGAAGACGGAGAGACCGAGCAAATAGGGGTTGGCGGCGGTCAGCGAGAAGGTGGTCAGCACGACGATATTATAGATGAGCGACCCGCCGATCGTGCCAAGCAGCGATTTGTCGGCGAGCCACGAACCGATGAAATTGCCTGCATTCATGCCGACGCCGAAGAGGACGAGCATGATCGGAACGGCTGTTTCCGGCAGCATTGCGACCTCAGTGGTCGTCGAGGCGATATAGCTGAACATCGCGAACATGCCGCCGTAGCCGACGGCGGCGATGCCGAGCGTCAGCCACACCTGCGGCCGGCGGAAGGCGCCGAGTTCGCGCAGGAAGCCCGCTTCCTCGGAAACCTTGTCCTTCGGAACGTAGAACCAGATCAGCGCTACCGTCAGCAGGCCGAGCACGCCGACCGAGAAAAACGCCACCTGCCAGTCGAGCGACTGGCCGAAGAAGGTCGTCAACGGCGTGCCGAGAAGTGTCGCAACGGTCAGGCCGAGCATGACGCGGCCAACGGCACGGGCGCGGCGATGCGCCGGCACCATCGAGGCGGCGACAAGGGCCGCCACGCCGAAATAGGCGCCATGCGGCAGGCCGCTGACGAAGCGCAGCAGCGTGAAACTTTCGAAGGTCGGCGCCATGGCGCTCGATATATTGCCGGCGGCAAAGATCAGCATCAGGGTCAAAAGCAGCGTGCGGCGTGCCATCTTCGCGGCGAGCACGGCAATGACCGGTGCGCCGACGACGACGCCGAGCGCATAGGCGCTGATGACGTAGCCTGCCTGCGGCGTCGTGACCGAGAAGGTCTCGGCGACATTGGGCAGCAATCCCATGATTGCGAATTCGCCGGTGCCGATGCCAAAGCCGCCGCAGGCGAGCGCCAGCTGGACCAGCGCCACGGTCATTGCCGATGGCAGCGCTTCATCCTGGCTATCAATGGAGTTCCGGCTATCGACTGAAATATTGGCGGCAATCTCACTCACGAGAGCTCCTCGAGGCGGTTTCTGCTTGGCAATGGCCTCTGGCGCAGGCGCGGCCGCAAGCCGATGGGTGAAAATGGCGGGAGGTGGAGACCATGTCTCCGTTAGACCATCTATCCGTGACGTCTCGGCTGCCGTCGAGTGCATTTTTTGCAGTGCAGCGTCCTGCTATGTGCATACGTCTATTGCAATTTTTGCATTTCTGCCTTTTGTCAGGAAAGAAGGTTGCGCTTGAAATCGACGATACCGCAACCATCTCAGGGGCAAGGCAGGAGCATTTCCGCGCCAGGGACGGGAGCTCTTATGAAGCTTGTAGGCTTTTTCAATCGCGACGGCGGGACCTTCAAGACCACCGACATGCTGGCCTATGAAAAAAGGGCGGAGACGGCTTTCCGCGAAGCGGGGCACGATTTCGACGCCATCGTCTTCTCAGGAAAGGAAATCGTTCCTGCCATGGAGCGGGCGGCCAAGCGCGATGATATCGACGGCATCGTCGCCGGCGGCGGCGACGGCACGATTTCGGCGGCGGCATCGATTGCCTGGAAGAACGGAATTGCGCTCGGCGTCGTGCCCGCCGGCACGATGAACCTCTTTGCCCGCTCGCTGCGTGTGCCGCTCGATATCTGGCAGGCGCTCGATGTGCTTGCCTCCGGCGAGGTCGACAATGTCGATATCGCCAGCGCCAACGGTCGGCCCTTCATCCACCAGTTTTCCGCCGGCCTGCATGCCCGTATGGTGCGCTACCGCAACGCCTACAGCTATCGGTCCCGACTGGGCAAAATACGGGCGAGCACGAAGGCGGCTTTGGGCGTCATCTTCAACCCGCCGGAATTCGAGGTCGAGTTCGAGGCGATCGGCATGCGCGAGCGCCGCAGGGTGTCGGCGATCTCAGTCTCCAACAATCCCTTCGGAGAGAACGCGCTGCTCTACGCCGATAATTTGAGAAGCGGCGAACTCGGCTTCTACACGGCAAATCCGCTGAAACCCCTCGGTGTCGCCCGTCTCGCCATCGACATGCTGCGGGGCAAGGTCCGCGAGAATGCCGATGTCATGGTGATGCATCCGGCCGAAGTGCACCTGCATTTCCCGAAACTGCGTTCCAAGGCCAATTGCGTCATGGACGGCGAGTTGCTGCCGCTCGAACGCGACGTCTCGATCCGGCTGCATCCGGGCGAATTGAAGGTTCTCGTCAAACAGGGGCTCGCCGCTCAAGTGAATGCGGACGAACGCCGCGAGCCCGCTGCGTAAGTCGGCCGGCTGCATAAGTCGGCGCAGCGTAATTTCAGAGCCGCGGCAGATAAGTGCGGTAGTCGAAATCCGAGACCGTGCGCAGATGCGCAAGCGCTTCCTTGCGCTTGGTGTCGCCATAGAGCGCCTGATAACGCGCACCGAAGATATCGGCGATGAAGGGCGAGGTGCGGAAGGTGTCGACGGCGCTGAGGAAATCATGCGTCAGTCGCGTCGTATTCGCAGGTATGTGCGAGGGCGTCGTCTCTTCGCCCGGGTCGAGTTCGTCATCGAGACCGGCGAGCATGCCGCCGAGGATCGCTGCCAGCAGCAGATAAGGATTGGCGTCGGCGCCGGCGACGCGGTGTTCGATGCGTGCCGCCGGGCCATCCTTGTCGGGGATGCGGATCGCCGTGCCGCGATGGCCGCTGCCCCAGGTCAGATCGACAGGCGCAAACGAGCCCGGCTGGAAGCGGCGGTAGGAATTGGCAAAGGGGGCGAAGATCAGCTGCGCCGCGCGCATGGTATCGAGCAGGCCTGATATCACCGATTTGAGTAGCTTCGGTTCGCCGCCCTTGGCATCGAGGATGTTGCGGCCTTGCCCGTCGATGATGCTCGCATGCACATGCAGGCCGGAGCCGGCATGTTCGGAATAGGGCTTGGCCATGCAGGTCGATTTCAGCCCGTGTCGGCGCGCCGCCTGTTCGGCGATACGCTTGAGATAGAGGCAATCGTCGGCGGCTGCCAGCGCATCCGCGCGGTGCAGCAGGTTGACCTCGAACTGGCCCGGCCCGAATTCCGCCGTCGTCGCATCCGCCGGCAGGTTCTGCGCCTTCGCATAGGCCCTCAGCGTCTGCAAATAGCCATCGAGCGCGTCGACGGCGCTCATGTCGTAGAGCTGGAAACCGTTTGGTTCGCCGCGATAGGTGAGGCTTTTCGGCGGGCAGGGGCGTCCGGTCTCGCGCCAGTCTCCCGACATCACGTAAAATTCCAACTCGGTGGCGACGACGGGCGTCAGCCCGCGCGCCGCATAGCGCTCGACCACCGAGGTGAGGATGGCACGCGGATCCATGAAGCTCGGGCTGCCGTCGAATTCGTGCATGGTGGCGAGCACCTGCATCGAACCCTCGGGCGCCCAGGGCATCGGCGCCAGGCTGCGCCGGTCGGGGATGACTTTGCCGTCGGGATCGCCGATCGTCAGCGACAGGCCGGTGATATCGTCATTGTCGTCGCCCCAGATGTCGAGCGATTGCGTCGAGGTCGGCAGGCGGATGTCACCGGCCCAGACCTTGTCTTCGGCGCCCGGCGGAAGCTGCTTGCCGCGCAGGTCGCCGTTCATGCCGACGATCAGGATCTCGAAACGCGGGTCGCCGCCCTCGGCCTTGCCGTCCACCCTGTCGCTCGCCATGACCTTGAAAATCCTCCGGGACAAGGCCAAGCTCCTATCCCATCGACATCAGCCTTTCAATCCGCGAGGGTCTTTACCAATCATGCCCGATACTTACCCACCCTCGAATCTTGCCGCGATCGACGCCGCGCACCACCTGCACCCCTTCGCCGACATGAAGAAGCTGAATGCCGAGGGCGCGCGTATCATCCAGCGCGGCGAGGGCGTCTACATCTTCGACAATCACGGCAGGAAATATCTCGATGGCTTCGCCGGCCTCTGGTGCGTCAATATCGGTTATGGCCGCCGGGAGATCGCCGATGCCGCCACCAGGCAGATGAATGAACTGCCCTATTACAACACCTTCTTCGGCACGACCTCGACGCCGGCGACGCTGTTGGCGCAGAAGGTCACATCCCATGCCGGCGAGCGGTTCAACCACATCTTCTTCACCGGCTCCGGCTCGGAGGCGAACGACACCTGGTTCCGCATGGCCCGGGTCTACTGGAGCGCCGTCGGCAACCCGTCCAAGAAGGTCGTCATATCGAGGAGGAACGGCTATCACGGTTCGACCGTCGCCGGCGCCAGCCTCGGCGGCATGAAATACATGCATGAGCAGGGCGACCTGCCGATCCCGGGCATCGTCCATATCGGCCAGCCCTATTGGTACGGCGAGGGCGGCGATCTCTCACCCGCCGAATTCGGTCTCAAGGTCGCCCGCGAACTCGAAGCGAAGATCGACGAACTCGGCGAGGAGAATGTCGCCGCCTTCGTCGCCGAGCCGGTGCAGGGGGCTGCCGGCGTCATCATCCCGCCCGAGACCTACTGGCCGGAGATCGACCGCATCTGCAAGGCGCGCAATATCCTGCTGGTGACCGACGAGGTAATCTGCGGTTTCGGCCGGCTGGGCGCCTGGTTCGGCCATCAGTATTTCGGCGTCGAGCCGGATCTCGCGCCGATCGCCAAGGGGCTTTCCTCCGGCTACCTGCCGATCGGTGGCGTACTCGTCAGCGACCGCATCGCCGACGTGCTGATCAACGAGGTCGGCGACTTCAACCACGGCTTCACCTATTCCGGCCACCCGGTCTGCGCTGCCGCAGCACTCGAAAACCTGCGCATCATCGAAGAGGAAAGACTGGTCGAACGCGTGCGCGATGATATCGGCCCCTATTTCGGCAAAGCCTGGGCAGCGCTGGCAGAGCATGATCTGGTCGGCGAAGCCGTCAGCATCGGCCTGATGGGCGGCCTGCAGCTTGCCGCCGAGAAGAGCACGCGCACCCGTTATGCCAAGCCCGATCAAGTCGGTGCGCTGGTGCGCAATCACGCGCTGGCGAACGGTCTGGTGCTGCGCGCCACCGGCGACCGCATGCTCGCCTCGCCGCCTCTCGTCATCAGCCACGCCGAGGTGGACGAGATGGCGAGGATTACCAGGCTGGCGCTGGATTTGGCCTGGAAGGAGCTGAAATCCTGATTGTGCTCAGCCTGGCTGGTTGACCCAGGCATAGCCGAAACGATAGGTGTCGTCGCCGCGCGCATAGAAATAGGGCACGTTGATCACCGACGTCTCGGGTGCGGACACGCCGAGATTGGTCTGCAGCCATTGAGCCATGGCCGGCGGAAGCCCTTCGTTACCCCTTTTTTGCGGCAGGAGCCACACCAGGAGAAGCGGTCGCCGGCTGGTAAGATCCGGGTTGAAGCCGGGATAGTCCACGGAGAGGATCGGCACACCGGGAATATCCTGCCTGAGATTGCCGGCAAGCAGGCTGTCGTCGGCAAGGATCGCGGCCGGTTCGGCCTGTTTGCGCAAAGTTTCCAGCATGTCGGCGTACGGCCTGTTCAGCCGCTCGTAATGACCGGTAAAGCGTGCAGTTGCAACGCTTCCATAGAGGGCCGCCGGCACGCCGATCATGATCACGGCGAGGATGGGTGTAAACCGCCGGAACGCCCTGTCTGCCGTGACGCCTGCGGCCTCGATCTTCAGGCAGAAATAGAGCGGCAGGATGAAGAGCATCGGCACCAGCCAGCGATCCTTGATGCCGGCCGCACCGCCGAAGACGATCAGAAACAGAATGCCGGCGAAGAAGATGAGCATCATCCGCTCGAGAAGTCGCGTCCATTCCGAACGGGAGGCGAGCGCCGGGCGAAGGCCCTTGCCGAAGACGAGCGCGAACACCGCCACGGTCAATGCGGCAAAGCTGATGGTGGCGAGGGCGAGCGAACTGACGCCCATGGCGACCTGCGTGAGATAGCTCGCATCGCCGCTCGCGGTCATCTTCTCCAGGGTGCGTGCGGTGGCGAAATCGAGATTGTCCTTCAGCCAGAAGAGATGCGGCAGGGTGATGACGAGCGCCACCGCCGCCGTCAGCACCAGCCGCCAGTCGAAGATCCGCGGCCGCAGCCGCGCATCCGAAAGCGCGGCGATCAGGGCTGCCGCCGGCAGGATCGCGAAATTATACTTGGCAAGCAGGCCGAAACCGATGCCGATGCCTGCGATCAGATAGGAGGCAAGGCTCGGCTGCTTCAGGCTGCGGATAAAGCCGTAGAAGAAGATGCTGGCCGAGAAGAACACCGCGACCGTGTGCGTCAGGTCGCGCTGCATCTCGAAAGCCATCTGCGGGATTGTCAGCAGCCCGAGCGTGGCGATCGCCACCAGCGCCTTGTCGCGCAGGATAAGCCGCGCGGTCAGGCCGTAGAGCACGTAGGAGCTGAACAGCAGAAGGTTCTTCACGATAGAAAGCGCGGTCAGCGAGACGCCGGCAAACCGGAAGACGGTGTATTGCAGCCAGTTGTAGAAGGGCGGCTGCGGGCCGTAGCCGGCGGCAAGCCATTGCGAGCGGAAGGCCTGTTCGGCCTCATCGAGATCGAGCGAATGCGAGGTTGCGAGCCGCACGCCGACCTGGAGCACGAAGTAGGCTGCCAGCAGAACGAAGATCCAACTGATGTCGCGACGGCTGCTCTCGGTCATTCTATTTGGTCTCCGGCCGAACCCAGGCGTAGCCGAGCGCGAAATTGTCGCTCTGGCGGCCGAAATAATAAGGAAGCGATAGCGAGCCGATCTCCTGCAGCGCGATATCAGCCGCCGTCAGCGCCGATGAAAACCGCTCGGGCATGATCGCATCGGCAGCCGTCGCCGTCTTCTTGCCGCGCCAGACGATCAGCACCGGCCCCTTGGCCTCGGCATAGGCCGGAATGCCCGGTGCCGGAAAATCCGGGATCACCACCGGCACATCGGGAAATTGCAGCCGCATGTTTCCGCCGATATAAGTGTCGGAAGCGATCACCAGCGCCGGTTGCGCCTGTCGCGTCATCTCGCGCGAAAAACCCGCCATCGGCACATTCGGCCGGCTGTAAGTGCCAATTAGTCCGGCGCCGACGACGCGGAAGCCGAGGGCGATCAGCACGCAGGCCATCAGCACCGGCAATACCGGCCGGAAACGGCGGAGTCCTGTGGAAAGGTCGAGCCCGGCGGCCTGCATTTTCGCAAGGAAGTAGATCGGCAGAACCAGCAGGAAGGGGTCGAGCCAGCGCTCGCGAACAGTTGTCGAGCCGGTCAACAGCACGATCAAAGCGATGCCGGCGAGGCTTGCGAGCATCATCCGCGCCATCATCCCGGTCCAGCGGTTGCCCGCCGAGAGCGCCCGGACGAAATCCCGGCGGAAGGTGGCAGCGAAGATCACCACCGGCAGCGCCGCAAAGGCGATGATGGCGACGAGAAAGGCGACAAGCCCTTTGCCAATCCGCACGGCGCCGGCGGGTTCGCTGCCGGCGGCCATCTTGACCAGAGTGTCGGAGGAGGCGAATGCGAGATTGCCCTGCAGCCAGACCGCGTGCGGCAGGACGATGACGAGCGCAACAGTGATCGCTGCCAGCATGCGCCAGTCGAGCGCCCGGCGTCGCCATTCGGCATCGGGCAGGATGGCGAGCAAGGCGACGACAGGCATCAGCGCGAAGTTATATTTCGAGATCAGCCCGATGCCGGTCGCAAGCCCGAGCAGCAGGTAGCTCGCCATATCGGGCCGGTCGAGCGTGCGGAAGAAGCCGTAGAGAAACAGCGAGCTGGCAAAGAGCAGCGCCGTCGTGTGGGTCAGATCCTGCTGGGCCATGTAGGAGACCTGAGGCAGGGTGATCAGCGCCAGCATGCCGACCGCGGCAAGCGCCTCGTCCTTCAGCGCGCGCCGCCCGGCAAGGCCATAGAAGAGATAGGACAGGAACAGCAGGATGTTCTTCGGAACGATGAGCGCGCCGATCGACATGCCCGTCACCGAAACGACGGCATATTGCATCCAGTTGTAGAAGGGCGGCTGCGGGCCGTAGCCCGCCAGCAGATATTGCGAGAAGAAGGATTGCTCCGCCTCGTCGAGCTCCAGCGAATGCGGAAGGACGATGCGCAGCACGATGTTGAGCACGAAATAGGCTGCAAGCAGCAGGCCCGCGGTTTTGATCGTCCTCGTCGCGCGCTCCAGCATCGTGCTGCCGGCTTAGGCTTGGCTTTGATCGTCGAAGATCTGCCGCACGATATAATTCGGAGAGGCATCGTCGCGGTAATAAGTGCGCGCGATCATTTCCGCCAGGATGCCGGTGGTGATCATCTGCACCGACGACAGCAGCAGCACGACGCCGACCATCAGCATCGGTCGCGTGCCGATGTCGTTGCCCAGGATGAACTTGTCGAAGCTGAGATAGAGCAGGATCAGCATGGCGAGCGCGCCGAGGCCGAGACCCAGCGAACCAAAGAAATGCCCCGGCCGCGCCTTGTAGCGCATGAAGAACATCACTGACAGCAGATCGAGGATGACGCGAAAGGTGCGCGAAATACCGTATTTCGAGACGCCGTGCTCGCGGGCATGGTGGGTAACGGCCATCTCGCCGATGCGCGAGCTCGGCACGACCCCGGCGACCCATGCGGGGATGAAGCGGTGCATCTCGCCCATCAACTTCACCTGCTTGATGATCGAGGCACGGTAGATCTTCAGGCTGCAGCCGTAATCATGCAGCTTGACGCCGGTGATGCGGCCGATCAGGTAGTTGGCGCACCAGGAGGGGATCTTGCGCAGGAACAGACCATCCTTGCGGTTCTTGCGCCAGCCGACCAAGAGGTCGAGTTCACGCCGTTCCAACTCGGAGACCATCGAAGGAATGTCCTTCGGATCGTTTTGCAGGTCGCCGTCCATCGTCGCGATCAGGCGGCCACGGGCGGTATCGATGCCGGCCTGCATGGCGGCAGTCTGGCCGAAGTTGCGCTGCAGTTCGACGATCCTGAGCGCCAGCCCCTCGCGTCCGACATACTGGCGGGCGTTGACGAGCGTCGCATCCGTGCTGCCGTCATCGACGAGGATCAGCTCCCAGCGATGGGGGTAGCTGACCATCGCGGCCGCGACACGCTCGACAAGCGGGCCGACGCTTTGCTCTTCGTTGAAAATGGGCACGACCAGCGACAGTTCGAGCGATTGTACCGGATCATTCGTACCGCGAATGGGCTCTACGGTTGTCTGCAACTTTCATCTCCAAAAGGCCGGACGGCCGAGCAATTTTTAATGCCGCCGCCGCACTTGCGGAAGGCTACTACATGAAGTGTCCGCCGGTTGCCAGCGGGCAATGCCGGTTTCCCGCAATCGGCGGATCTTCCGGGGCGCTATTTCGCGCCGCCTTCCACCCAGGAGTAGCCAATGGAGAAGCTGCGTTTGCCGTCACCGAAGAGATAGGGCAGCGTCAGCGTCTTCAACTCTTGCAGGTGAATGCCCGATCTCACGAGGTCATTGGCAAAGCCGGGGGAAATTGTCGGATCATCTGCGGTCTCGCCGCGCCAGATAACCAGCACCGGCCCCTTTGCGTCAGCATATTCGGGAACCCCGGGTCCGGGGAAGAACGGGATCACCACGGGAACGTCGGGAAATCTCAGGCGCATGTTGCCGGCAACGAACTTGGTTCCCGCCACGATGAGAACCGGCTTGCGGGTCGCGGTCAATTCAGCCACGTAGCCGGAAAAGGGTACATTCGTTCTCGTGTAAGTGCCGATATATTGAATGCCGACGATCCGGAAGAGAAGGATCGACAGGATGACGACCATGAAGACCGGCACCACGGGCCGGAAGCGTGAAAGGCCGGCGGACAGATCGAGGTCTGCGGTTTCCAGTTTCAGGAACAGATAAATCAGCAGGACGAGCAGGCAGGGGTCGAGCCAGCGCTCGTGGATATCGCTCGCACCGGCGAAGAGGACGACACCGACGAAGGCGAGCAGGCTGATGACCATCATCCGCTCGATCACCCGGATCATCGGGCTAGTGGTGGAGAGCGCGCGAAAAAAGTCGCGCCGGAAGGCGGCAGCGATGAGAACGATCGGCAGTGCGACGAAGCCGAGGACGGCGATCACGAGAGACAGCAGCCCTTGCCCGACGCGGGGCAGGCCGGCGGGGGCCAAGTCTTCGGCGGTCATCCGCTCCAGCGTCGGCGCAGAGGCACTGGCGAGATTGTCAGGCAGCCAGAGCGCATGCGGCAGCACGATCAGAATGGCGAGCACGGCCGCCGGCAGCAAACGCCAGTCGATAAGACGGCTGCGCCATTCCCGCTCTGGCAGCACGGCGATAAGGGCGGCAAATGGCAGGATGGCGAAATTATACTTCGAGATGAGCCCGATGCCGGTGGCTATGCCGATGATCAGATAGCTCCAGATCGTCGGCTGGCGCAGCGTGCGGAAAAAACCGAAGAGGAAGAGCGAGGTCGCAAACAGCAGGGCAACCGTATGGGTCAGTTCGCGCTGCGCCATCAGGCCGACCTGCGGCAGGGTAATTAGGCTCAGCATGGCGACGGCTGCGAGCGAACGGTTCTTCAGCACCTCGCGGGCAGCAAGTCCGTAGAAGAGATAGCAGCCGAAGAGAATGATGTTCTTCGGCACCGAGAGCACCCACATCGATATGCCGGTCACCGAAACGATGGCATATTGGATCCAGTTGTAGAAGGGCGGCTGCGGGCCGTAGCCGGCAAGCAAGTACTGCGAGTAGAAGGATTGCTCCGCCTCGTCGAGATCGAGCGTATGAGGCAATGCGATGCGGAGCGCGATGTTCAGCAGGAAATAGACTGCCAGAAACAGGCTTGCGCTCGTAATGCTTCTGGTAATGCGCTCCAACATCGATCTCCAGGTCAGGCCGGCAAGGCGTTGTTATTTTTCGGTCGTCCGCGGGGATCGTCGGCCTTAAGGCGATCTCGCCGCCGTCGCCGGCAACTCCGCCGTTGTGCGCAACCTTCATTTCTCCTAAAACGCCTGGCGACGGAACCGAGGCCTATGCCGACGCCAAGCGAGGAATGCCTACTACATGAAGAGTTCGATCGTTGAAAGCCGGCAGTCCTGGTTTATGCGCAATCGCATGACCGTTCTGACGGTCGTCATTGTCGCAGCCTATGGCCTCTTCATCCAATGGTTCTGGGGTTGGCCCGTCATCATCAGCCAATGGGCCGATGTCGGCGCGGGTCCCGTGATCGCTGCGCTCGTACTGCTGACGAGCACCTATTTCCTGCGCACCTGGCGCATCTATGATTATTTTCCGAAGGAAACGGCCGGCCGGTTTGCGACCCTCTTCCGCGTCACGCAGATCCATAATCTCCTGAACATCATGCTGCCTTTCCGAACCGGCGAAACCAGCTTTCCGCTGTTGATGCGCACCGAATTCGGCATTCCGCTGACGCGCGGGACCTCGGCGCTGTTCGTCATGCGGTTGCTCGACCTGCACGCGCTTCTGGCCGCCGCCGGCATCGGCTTTGCGATCGCTGCCGCGAATGCAGCTCTTGCGTGGTCGCTCTGGGCCGCCTTCCTGCTGCTGCCGGTCGCGGCCTTCGCCGCCCGCAAGCCGCTGCTGCGCCTGGCCGCCAGGCTGCTGCCGAAGAAGGCGCAGAAATTTGTCGCCGAGATCGAAAACGGCTTGCCGCTCGATGCCGTCGCCTTTGCGCGTGCCTGGGCGATGACCATCGTCAACTGGCTGGTGAAGGTGATGGTGCTTGCCTGGGCGCTCGGCCTGATGGGGGTGCTGCCGATGGCGGCAAGCTTCGGCGGCGCGCTCGGCGGCGAGCTCTCCTCCGTGCTGCCGATGCATGCGCCAGGCGGCGTCGGCACCTATCCGGCCGGCATCACCGCCGGCGCCATCGCGTTGGGCGCCTCGAGCGAGCGGCTGGCCCTGGCCGCGCTGGCGCAGGCGAGCGTCAATGCCCACTTGCTGATCATTGTCTCGGCGCTGACGGGAACTGCGATCTCACTACCGCTCGGACGTCGTGGCAAGCTCTGAAATCCGCTTTCTCAGAAACGCCTGCTCCGGCTCCTGCCGGCAGAGCGACAGCGCCGTTTGATAGGCCGCGATCGCCTCTTGCCTCCGGCCGAGACGGCGCAGGAAATCGGCGCGCGCCGAATGGACGAGGTGATAGGCCTGCAGCTCCCGGCGTCCCAGAATGCTATCGATCAGGTCCAGCCCCTTCGCTGGCCCTTCGGCCATCGCAATCGCCACGGCGCGGTTGAGCTCGACGATTGGAGAGGGCTGCGCCGCCAGCAGCAGATCGTAATAGAAGGCGATCCGCCGCCAGTCGGTCTCTTCGGCAGCCGGCGCCCTGGCATGCTCGGCGGCGATCGCCGCCTGCAGCGTATAGGTGCCGATCTCTCCCGCTTCCATCGCCGCGGCGAGCAGCGCCAGGCCTTCCGTAATCTTCGCATGATCCCAGAGCGAGCGGTCCTGATCGGCAAGCAGCACCAGCGATCCGTCTCCGACACGGCGGGCGGTGCGGCGGGAATCCTGCAGCAGCATCAAGGCCAGCAGGCCGGAGACGTCGGGATGCGGCAGCAGCGCCAGAAGCAGTCGTGCCAGACGGATCGCTTCTGCGGTCAGGTCGGCGCGGACCACCTCCTCGCCCGAAGAGGCCGAATAGCCCTCGTTGAAGACGAGGTAGATGACGTGCAGCACCCGGTCGAGTCGCGGCGGCAGCGCCTCGCGGCCCGGCACCTCGTAGGGGATCTTCGCCGCCCGGATCCTGCCTTTGGCGCGCACGATCCGCTGGGCCACCGTCGGCGCAGGAATGAGGAAGGCATGGGCGATCTCTTCGGTGGTCAGCCCGCAGATTTCCCTCAGCGCCATCGCCATCTGCGCATCGGCCGGGATGAGCGGGTGGCAGCAGGTGAAGATCAGCCGCAGCATGTCGTCCTCGATCGGTTCCATGTCGCCGAGCTCCGTTGCGTCGGGCGTATAGAGGCTGTCTTCGATGTGATGTTGCGAAGCATCGAAACGTGCCCGCCGTCGCAGCGTATCGATCGCCTTGAAGCGCGCCGTCGAAACGAGCCAGCCGACTGGATTGCCGGGAATGCCGTCCGCCGGCCACGTCCGTGCGGCCGCGGCAAAGGCGTCGTGAAGCGCCTCCTCCGCCCGGTCGAAATCGCCGAGCAGACGGATCAGCGTCGCCAGCACCCGGCGCGACTGAGTTCGGTAGATTTCTTCGATGACGCTTTCCAATCAGGCACCTCAGTCTGGCAGGGTCAGCGTCCGCACGGGCCTCAGTTCGACCGCGCCGTAACGGGCCGATGGGATTCGCCCGGCGATCTCTTTTGCCTTGACCATGTCGGGCGCCTCGATGACGTAGAAGCCGGCCAGATGCTCCTTCGTTTCGACATAGGGACCGTCCGTGGCGGAGAGCGTGTTGTTGCGAACGCGCAGGACGGTCGCCGTGTCAGGCATCTCCAAGGCATCGGAGTGGATCATGATGCCTTCGCGGCTCAGTTCCTCATCGAAAGCGAAATGCGCTTTGATAAGTTCGGCGGTTTCATCAGGCGTCAGCGTTCCGTCCGTGTCGGTGCTGTTATAAATCAGGCAGATGTAACGCATCGCTATTTCCCATCCTCAATGGAGTAAGTCGGGCGCACTTCGATCGAGCAATATTTGAGGATCGGAAAACTCGACACGATCGTCTTCGCCTCCTCGATAGTCTCGGCTTCGATCAGCAAAAAACCGCCGAGGTGCTCTTTGATTTCGGCAAATGGGCCATCGGTCGCAAAGGCTTCGCCATTGCGCAGGCGGACCGTGATCGCCGTTGACGGTTCATGCAAGGCGAGCGCCACCAGCAGATGACCGCTCTCGCGCCAGCGATTGTCGCTGGTGATGCACTCCTGTGTGAGCGCATCCCATTCGGTCTGAGGGACCAGCTTGCTT